>NZ_JBSWUW010000003.1:0-81602 GCF_056159245.1 Saccharospirillum sp. ABV4_185 | reverse complement strand
TGTTACTCCCTTCGACTTTTGCGGTGTGGGAGCCCGACGAGCTACCAGACTGCTCCACCCCGCATCAAACTGTTGAGAAGGTTTAGAAACCGGCGTCTGGGCGCCTCCCTTCAACGGCTGCGAATACTAATGACGGGGCCTTGCAGTGTCAACTAACTTTTTGATTTTTTTCAATTTTTTCTGTCGAGCCAGGCCTGACGTGCGGCCTGCATTCGCGCTGCCAGTTGCTCGTAGGCAGAGCGTTCGACCGAACCGCTGGCCAGCCATTCCAGCACCGCCTGATCGATACGTTGCCGATCCACCTTCTGACCCAAGCCATCGGCCAGACGTTGTACCTGCAATTCCATGCGCAGGTTTTTATCCTCGGCCGGGCTGTCGATCTGCGCCAGCACTTCCAGCTCGACGGTGCGACGATGCAACTGAGTCAGAGCCTCATCGCTTGGTGGTTGGCGCCACTGTTCAAGATGGTCGGCCAGGTCGGTGGCATCGGGCGGTAATGTCAGCGACTCAAAGCTTTCAATCAGGCTGGCAGCGCCGCTGTTATCGAAGCGGGCCTGCGCTACCCAGTCGATTAACGCCTGCCAGCGCTGATCCTGGCGCTGCCGTTGTTGTCCGCGACAGGCGGCGTCGAACTGTTTTAGGGCGTTATCAAACCGTTCCTGAAGGTTTTTTTGTTGCGCTTTGGGCAGCGCGCCGAGCTCTTTAAATTGCTTTTTAAGCGCATCGACCTGAGCTTTTTCGGCTACTGGTTGATCGGTTTCGGCCAGCTCGTCCAGTTGCTCGATTAAGCCTTCAGCCTGCTGCCGATGTTGATCCAGTTCCGCTTTAAAGGCTTCCACCTGCTGACCGCGTCGCGCGAATAATTCGTCGCACACCACCCGAAAAGCTTTCCACAAACTTTGTTCATCACGACGAGCCAGGGTGCCGACCTGCTGCCACTCCTTTTGAAACTGTTTGGCGGTTTCGGTGGCCTTGCGGGTATCGGGTTCATCGAGCAATGCCTGGGCTCGTTCGATAATGGCTTCTTTGGCACGCCGGAAATCGACTTGTTCGTCCTGCAATTGAGCGCGCAGTCGTTTAATGGCGGCGTCGAAGGCTTTTTGCACGCCTTTGTTGGCGGCGCGATCGACCGGTGAATAACGCCGCCAGTCCTGACGCGCCATGTTCAGGACCCGATCGAGTTCTTTGATGTCCGTACCGCCGTTTTGAATCAGCGCTTCGTATTGTTTGAGTTGCTCCACCAGTTCCTGGCGTTTTTTCAGGTTCAGGCTGCGCAGTTTGCTTTGTTCATTAAAATATTCCCGGCACGGTTCATAGGCTTGCTGAGCCAGATCATGAAAGCTTTCCCACAATTCCTGATGCTGGTTTTGCAATCCTCGACTGAGTTGACGCCATTCATCCTGCATTTGTCGGATCGTGCGAGCGCGATCCTGTGGATCGAGCGACTGGCCGATCAAAGCACGCATGCGTTCAATCAAGGCTTCTTTTTTCGGCTGGACAGCGAAACTCTGCCAGTCGCGTAACTGTTCGACGGCACTTTTGGTTTCTTCCAGTTGCCGGAATAAGCCTGGGTGGGCGGTGTGTTTCAGCTCCGCCAGTGTGTCTTCGACACCATGCAATAAACCGGAAGCGCGCCGCAGATGACCTTCGTTCACGGCCGCCATACAACGGCGCATCAAACCGCGAGCCTGACGTACCGACTGAATTTCCGCCTGATGATGTTCCGCCAACTGGTCGTGATGACGCGCCAACGCTTGTTCGACGCGGGCTTTGAGTTGTGGCGCGGGGGTGTTTTCCGGCCAGTCGAGTTCGTGCAGCCATTCATCCAGAGCCTGAGCTTCGGTGTTCAGCTTTTCCGGCGAGCTTTCCAACTGAGTCAGCAAAGTCTGCATTGGGCCAAAGCGCTGGCTGATGGTCGCCTGATGTGACAGCGCCGTTTCAAAGGCGGTGCACAGCCGATGGAAGGCGCGCTCTTCGGTTTTGTCCGGCCGCGATTGCTGTTCGGTTTCCTGCCATTGATGTTGCTGGTCGGTTAAAAAATGCTGCGCATCGCGCAGCGCTGCATCGTCGATATCCAAGGCATCGGTGCGTTCGCGCAGTTCGTCGAGAATACGTTCGACAATCGCCTGGCGGTGCTGATCGATATTGTTTAATTCGTTAGCTGAATCGACGGCGTCAGTGGTTGCCTCGTCGCTTGCTTGCTGCGGTGTCTGCGCTCTTGCGGCCACTCTTGCCTGGGCTTTTTGCCAGGCCTGTTCAAAGCGCTGTTGCCAGCTCGGTTCTGCATGCTGCCGGTAGTCTTGCCACTGATTATTCAAGGCGGTCAGCTTGCCGACATAGAGCGGGTCGAGACTGGCTTCGGCGTGACGTTCCATTCGCTCCACCAGGCTGTGTGCCTGCTCACGCTCGGCCTGATGTTCGCGCTCCCGGGCGCGCTGCGCATCGAGCTTATCCCGGGCGATGCGATACACCGCCTTGTCGTGGCCTTTGGCCGCCCGCGCCAGTGCTTCGAGTTGCTGCTGATCGCGAAGTCGCTCAGCCGCTGCGTTACGAACCTGAGCGGAAAACCCTTCCACGGCAAGCGTGTAACAGTCTTCGTCGGACAGGCCGTCGAGCTGGGCATCGCGTTGCAGCTGTAAGGCGAGATGATCCAGCGGCGTTAATGGCAGGTTATCGAGTTCGGCGTCGTCCAGGCGGCCATCGTCGAGTCGGTTGGCAAGTTCGGCCAGAGCCGTTTGCCGCTGGCGGCGATCCTGACTGTGACTGCGCTGCGCCAACTCGGACGGCTCAATTCGGTCCGTATTCTGGGTGGATTTAACCGGAGTGTTCGATGCTTTTTTGTTATTGAACAGTTTGGAGAGCGCAGCCATCTTGCCTTACCTCGTCTGGCCGGACGAGGCAAGAGGTGCCTCGAATCGGCGAACAGTGCTAGGGTAGTGCCCCTTAGGTGCGGCCGAAGACAGCCAACTTTCGGCGCGGTGCCCAGCAGTGTAAACCCTAAAGACTTTGCCCGGAAACCACCATGACCCAGCCATCGAGCTTTCTCTGGTACGACTACGAGACCTGGGGTATTCAGCCGCGTCGCGACGGTATCGCCCAGTTTGCTGCGGTGCGTACCGATGCCAATCTGAACATTATTGGCGCGCCGGTCGACCTGAAATGCAAGCCGCTGCCCGACAGCGTCGTCTCTCCTGATGCCGCTTTGGTGACAGGTCTTAACCCGGCCGAGTGCGCTCGGGAAGGTCTTAGTGAATGGCAGTTTGCCGAGCAGATTCAAACCCTGATGGCCGAACCGGGTACCTGTGTCGTCGGTTATAACTCGCTGCGCTTTGACGACGAATTCAGCCGTCACCTCTTCTATCGCAACCTGCTCGATCCTTACAGCCGCGAATGGCGCAACGGCAACAGCCGCTGGGATCTGCTTGATGTGGTGCGGCTGACTCATGCGCTGCGGCCAGAAGGTATCGACTGGCCCAAGCACGACGACGGCACACCTTCGTTCAGACTGGAACACCTGACCGCAGCCAATGGCATTGAACACGGCAACGCCCACGATGCGGTCAGCGATGTACTGGCGACCATCGAGCTGGCGCGACTGATTCGCCGGCATCAGCCAAAACTGTTCGACTACGCGCTGGAGCTGCGCACCAAAGCCGCCGTTCGACGCCAACTGAAATTCGATACGCGCGAGCCGCATCTGCATGTCAGCGGACGTATTCCGGCGGCGCGCGGTTGCCTGGCGGTGGAATTACCCTTGATTGAACATCCCGATCGACGCAACGAAATTATCGTGCTGGATTTAACCGAAGACCCCAGCTGGTTGCTCGACCACAACGCCGACCAAGTGCGCGACTGGTTATACACCGCTACCGACGATTTGCCCGACGGCATTCCGCGCGTGCCGTTGCGCACCCTGCATTTAAACCGCAGCCCCATGGTCGCGCCTTACGCCATGCTCGATGACGAAGTGGCGCAACGGCTGAATATCGACCGCGATGCCATTGAGCGCCATCGCGCCATTGTCGACCGCTGGCACGACCTGGTTACCCTGGCGCGTGATGTGTTTCGCGACGAAGATAGAGCGCCTTTTATCGACCCGGAACACGCGCTTTATGCCGGCTTTATCGACGATCATGACCGCGGCATTCTGAACCGCATTCGCGCCAGCACCGACCGACCCGAAGCCTGGCCCGGCCTGGCTGAAGACCTGCACGATGATCGCCAGCAGACTCTGGTATTCAACGCCCGGGCGCGGCACTTCTTCGACAGCCTGAGCGCTGGCGAGGCGGCGCAATGGCGCGACCAGGTCCGAGTCAATCTGACCGATGCCGACTGGGGTTCCAGCCTGACCTGGCAGGAAGCCTTTGATCGCACCGAAGAATTACTGCAGGAACAGCCGGATACCCAGGTGTTGTTGCAGGTGAAAAGCTGGTTGGAGCAACAATCTCAAAACTTCTTAACTGAAGAAGCTGAAGTAACAAAAAAATCCACTGATGAAACAGAAGTAAATAATGAAACTGCACATACCCAATTAGGACTTTTCGACAACTAACAATAAGGGTTTAAACCATGTTCTCGCCAAAGTCTGCTAAAAAAAATATTAAAAGATCAGTAGCCAGATCAACGGGAATTCCAACAACACGTTCTGGTCGTTCAAGAAAAGTTAATCGCATACAGCAACAAGTTATCGGATTCGTTGTACTTATAGGAATCATTGCAATTTTAGCCACATGCCAATCCGACGCAGCCAACTTACTCTAGCAACTTGAACCTATAAGAGAGTTCTCAAAAGCGAAACCAAGCCAGACAATGGCTGTCTGGCTTCTCATTTGTCCGCCCTGCCCTGCGGATAAAAAATCAGATTATGCAGCCAGGCCGGCTGCTCGGTTGAATCGTTGCGGTAACCGTGTGGCTGATCGGCGTTGAAGCGCCAGACATCGCCTGGGCCCAATCGGTGCCAATCGCCATCGCTGAATATCGACAGCCAGCCACCGATGACAATCACATGCTCCACCACACCGCTTTCGTGCGCTTCTGATTCGCGTAAACACCCCGGTGCCAGTTCCAACTCCAACAACTCTGAACGCAGCTGCGCATCGAACGGAATCAGCGGCCGCACGCGGATACCGCTGCCTGCCGGTTCAAGCCGGGCATCGCCGCTATAGGCCGGTGTGGTCAATGGTGCCATCAGTTGCGAAAACGACAGCTCGTAGCCGCGTGCCAGCTTCCACAGTGTATTGAGCGTCGGGCTGGATTCGCCACGCTCGATCTGCCCCAGCATGGCCTTGCTGACACCCGTCGCTTTGGCGGCCGCATCCAGGCTCCAGCCGCGACTTTGGCGCAGGGCTTTTAAGCCGCTAGTGAGTTCTTCAGTCATACCGCCTACCTTACTTGTGCGCTATAACGCACGGTGATAGAGTTCTGCGCATTGTACGTTATAACGCACAGCCGGGCCAAAGCGCGCTGTCATTGCCAAGGAGTTCCCATGCTCAGAGATTTTTCCCCCGCCAGCATCAGCGCTGGATTAGTCGCCGTTCTGGTCGGTTTCAGCAGTTCGGCGGTGATCATTTTCCAGGCCGCCTCAGCGGCCGGTACCAATGCTGCCCAGGCCGGTTCCTGGTTATGGGCGTTGGGTCTGGGTATGGGCATTACGTCCATTGGCTTATCGCTGCAACACCGGTTGCCGCTGGTCACCGCCTGGTCGACACCGGGCGCAGCGGTGTTGGCGGTCAGTCTCGGGGACTTTTCGCTGGGCCAGGCCATTGGAGCTTTTATCGCTACCGGCTTGTTGATTCTGCTTGCCGGTTTAAGCGGTCAGGCCGAAAAGCTGACCCGCAAACTGAGCCCGGCCATTGCCGGCGCCATGCTCGCCGGGGTACTGCTGCCCTTCGGTCTGGATGCCTTCGCTGCGCTGAACGAGGCGCCCTTGCTGTCGGGCACCATGGTGGTGAGCTATTTTCTGGCGCGGCTCTGGGCGCCGCGTTTTGCGGTGCTGATTGTCGCGGCGCTAGGGTTAGCGCTGGCGTTATCGCTCGATCAGGTTGCCACTGATCAATGGCAGTGGGCGCTGGGTAAGCCGGTCTGGCAGGGCCCGGAATTTTCCTGGCAGGCGCTGCTGTCGCTGAGCTTGCCGTTGTTTCTGGTCACCATGGCCTCCCAGAACCTGCCTGGCATCGCGACCCTGACGGCTGCTGGCTATCCGTCGCCTACTTCGTCCATGCTCAAGTGGACGGGTGCGACCACCACCCTGCTCGCGCCCTTTGGTGCTTTCGCGCTGAACCTGGCCGCCATTACCGCTGCGCTGTGCATGACCGAGGATGCTCATCCAGACAAGCGCAAGCGCTATACCGCAGCGGTCTCGGCGGGTGTTTTCTATGTGTTGCTGGGAGTACTGGCGGCGACGGTGGTTGCCTTTTTCGAATCGGTACCGCCGGCTTATCTGGCGACGCTGGCCGGTTTGGCCTTGCTGCCGACGCTGGGTTCGGCGCTGGTGATGGCTTTGCAGCATGAGAACGAGCGCGAGGCGGCGCTGGTGACGCTGCTGGTCACCACCGCCAATGTCAGCCTCTTTGGCATTGGCGGCGCCTTTTGGGGGCTGGTGTTTGGCTATCTGGTGCGCAGCCGCCAGCCCCTGTTAAAAAGGTTAAAGGGAAGCGTTTAACAGGTGGTTAAGCCTTTTCCTTACCGCTTAGAAAGGCTTCGGCGGCGCGCTTGAATTCATCGCTTTTCAGCCGCTTCATAAACTGCTGCGCTTCGTCGTCAATGGCGTTGAGGATAAAGCTCATATAGCTCTGCTTCATCAGTCTTTTGGTCGCCTGTATCGCCTCGGTCGGTTGGGCGGCCAGCAACTGAGCCTGCTGGTTGGCGGCGTTGAGGTAGTTTTCGTCACCGAACACAGCGTTAATCAAACCCGCCTGCATGGCTTCCTGCGGACCGAACGACTTGCCTAACATCAGCCATTCAGCGGCCTTGTTATGACCAACGCGCAGCGGCAACAGCACCGAAGAGGCAAATTCCGGCACCAGACCGAGATTGACGAACGGCAGTTGGAAGACGGCGCTCTCGCCGCTGTAAACCAGATCGCAATGCAACAATAAGGTGGTACCGATGCCGACGGCCGGTCCGTTAACGGCAGCGACAATCGGCTTGGGAAAATCCGCCATGGTTTTCAGAAACTTCATCACAGGCGATTCATCATCGAACGGCTTTTCCAGAAAGTCGTTCAGATCATTACCGGCGGTAAAGCAGAACTTCTGGCCCGACAGCAGCACCACCTTGGCGTCGTCATCAAACTTGGCTTCGTTGAAAACGCGGTGCAGCTCAATGTACATCGCTTCCGTCAGAGCGTTACGCTTCTCCGGCCGGTTCAGGGTTAACTCAAGCACACCGTTGTTCAAACGCTGGATAATCTCGGTCATGGCGAAGGTCCTCACTGCGTTTTTGTCAGTTCAATTTAAACAAACGTTTGAATTTTGCAAAGTTAGGACGGTGTTTCGCACTGTAAAGCCAGGCGGCCAGTCGTATCGTTCCGCCAAGGAAACCCTATGTAGCCCCTTGGTATGACTCCGAAAGCGGCGATTTTGGTGTACACTTCGCCGCCATCGCCCACGGCCAGGAGACCTTCATGACGGCTATCAAGCAGGACGACCTTATCCAGAGTGTCGCCGACGCCCTCCAGTTTATTTCCTATTACCACCCCCAGGATTTTATTCAGGCCATTCATGCCGCCTATGAGCGTGAAGAATCCAAGGCCGCCAAAGACGCCATGGCGCAAATTCTGCTCAACAGCCGCATGTGTGCCGAGGGCCACCGGCCGATCTGCCAGGACACCGGCATCGTCACCGTCTTTCTGAACATCGGCATGAATGTGCGTTTCGATGACGCCACCATGGGCGTGGAAGACATGGTCAACGAAGGCGTGCGTCGCGCCTACACCCACCCGGATAACGTGCTGCGCGCGTCGGTACTGGCCGACCCCGATGGCAAACGCCAGAACACCAAGGACAACACCCCGGCGGTGATCCATACCCGTCTGGTACCCGGCGATACCCTGGAAGTGCACGTCGCGGCCAAGGGCGGCGGCAGTGAAGCCAAATCCAAGTTCGCCATGCTGAACCCGTCTGATTCAATCCTCGACTGGGTGCTGAAAGTCGTGCCGGAAATGGGCGCCGGCTGGTGTCCGCCGGGCATGCTCGGCATCGGCATCGGTGGCACCGCCGAAAAAGCCATGTTGATGGCCAAAGAATCCTTATTAGAGCCGATCGACATCAACGAACTGAAAGCGCGCGGCCCACAAAACCGTGGCGAAGAGTTGCGCCTGGAAATCTTCGAAGGCGTCAACAAGCTGGGCATCGGCGCTCAAGGCCTGGGCGGCCTGACCACTGTGCTCGACGTTAAAGTCATGGAAGCACCGACCCACGCGGCTAACAAGCCGGTGGCGATCATTCCTAACTGCGCCGCCACTCGCCACACCCACTTCAAGCTCGACGGCAGCGGCCCGGCCGACCTTAAACACCCACGCCTGGAAGACTGGCCGGATATCGTCTGGGACGCAGGTCCCACGGCGCGCAAGGTCAATCTGGACACCCTGACCAAAGAAGAAATGCTGGCGTGGGAGCCGGGCGATACCCTGCTGTTGAACGGCAAGATGTATACCGGCCGCGATGCTGCCCACAAGCGCATGGTCGATATGATCAACAAGGGTGAGCAGCTGCCGGTCGATCTGACCAATAAGCTGATCTACTACGTGGGTCCGGTCGATCCGGTGCGCGACGAAGTGGTCGGCCCAGCCGGCCCGACGACGGCCACGCGCATGGACAAATTCACCGACACCGTGCTCGAACACACCGGTTTGATCGGCATGGTTGGCAAGGCCGAGCGCGGCCCCATCGCCATCGAAGCCATCGCCAAGCACAAAGCCAGCTATCTGATGGCCGTCGGCGGCGCGGCTTACCTGGTATCCAAAGCCATTCGCAACGCTAAGGTGGTGGCCTTCGAAGACCTGGGTATGGAAGCCATCTACGAGTTTGATGTGGTGGATATGCCGGTCACCGTCGCGGTCGATACCAACGGCGACTCGGTGCACAAGACCGGTCCGCAACAGTGGGCGGCGAAGATTTTGGCGAAGGAAGTGGGTTGAGACGGGAGACGCTGAATAGCGAAACCCTCGCCTAAAATTTCGCATCTTGCCGCAACTAAAAGGGAGTCACCGTCAGGTGGCTCCCTTTTTCGTATCCGGCATCAGGCGTCCAGCGTCTTCCGTTTCCCGCGCCGCCAGGCGCAAAACAGCGTCTCCCGTCAAGCGTCTCCCCGCTTACGCTCCGCTTCACTCGCCAACACATGGGCATAAATACCAGCGACATCATCGGCAAAGCGATCAATGGCAAAGTCACGCGCAAAGTTCAACGCCTGATCCGCCAACCGCTCCCGCTCGGCATCGTTCTCCAGTAAATATTGCACCTTTTCCAACCAGAGCTTGCGATCTTCACGGGTTTTAAAACCGTTGTAACCTTCGCGCACCACATCGTCGATACCGCTGGAGCGCACCGCCACCACCGGCAAACGCGCCGCCATGGCTTCGAGAATCACCATACCCTGGGTTTCGGATTTGGACGCGAACACAAAGGCATCGCCAAGCTGGTAATAGAGCGCCATCTCATCGGGCGGGACCGGGCCTACCAGATGCACACAATCGCTCAGGTTTTTGTCATCGATGCGTTGCTGCAAAGCATCACGTTCTTCACCGTCACCAATTAACAGGCAATGAAAAGAACGTTCACTGCGACGTCGCAATGCCGCCAGAGCATCGATAATAAAATAAATATTTTTCTCTTTGCTTAACCGCGATACCGACACGAATACACAATCGTCTTTGGCAATTCCCCAATCAGTGCGCAGTTTCTCGACGGCTTTTTCATCGCGTTGTTGGAAGCGTTCAAAATCAATTCCCGTCGGCTGCACATAAAGATTGGTCGTTACCCCGATCACGCGCAGATATTCCTCCGCCGACTGGGTCGGCACAATGACGCCGGCACAGCGATTGGCAAAGCGACGGACCAAAGAGTGCGAAATAAGATTGCGGAACAACGGGCCTGGCAAAGGCACATAATGTGAGTAATGCTCCAAGCGGGTGTGGTAGGTGTAAACCGCCGGCACGCGCAACGCCTTCGCCCAGAGCAGGCCAAACCAACCGAGCCAGAACGGATGATGGATATGCACCAGATCGGGTTTAAACGCCATCATGGCGCGACGGGCACGGCGTGAGATCGGATTCGCCATGCGAAACTCACCGCTTTTACCCAGCGTCACCCAGGAACGCAGACGGACAATTTCGTCTTTATTTTCGTTTTTATCCTGATCCTTATAGCTCGGCGAAATAATTAAAACTTTGTGTCCCAGTGCCACCAGGCCACGGCGCAAACGCTCAATCGAAATCGGTACACCACCGATAAAGGGCAGATAGTTATTGGTCACCATCATCACGCGCAGCGCCTTGTCACGAAAGGGCTTCACATCGAGGTCAAAGTTCGGATAGTAATCGCGATCAACAAAGACCGAGGTATACAGCTTGATCGCCAGGGCCGTCAGGGCAAAGAGCACCAGCAAAAAATTCAGATGACCAACATAGAACAATGAATGCACAAAAAACCACAGGCTTTCGAGCGTTTTTAAGAACTGATTCTGGCCAATATCAAGACGCTGCATATCGATGCTGACGTCATCACCATCGACCTTAACAGTCACGTAGTGATAGAAGCTGGTATCGTTATTGATCACCAGACCGCCGGCACCACCGGTGGTGATATATTCAACGCCTTTGTGAGTCTGGCGATCGAATAAATGCAGATCGGAAGAGAATACTGCCGTTACCTGATGGCGACTGAAGATCGTCTGTAATTGCTGACCGAAGGCTTCATCGGCCAGATAATCTTCGGCGAAATCCACCGGTGTTTCCTGCATCGGTTTTAACAGCGCATCACCTAAAAATACAAAGCGATGCTTTGGCTGGTCATCAAGTAACTGCTGATTCAACCAATACAACTGGAATTCGTAAGCGTCCGGGTCAGTGGTATCCAGAAAAATAAACTGACTGTTACCGGCCTTGAACGAATAAAAATATGGACCAAAGTGTTCGTAGAAATGGAAAGAACCAAAGATGCTGGTTTCATTCTCACCGACCGTTAGCAGATAGGGCATCTCAAGATGGCTCAGCGAACGGTACAGCGCGCGATACTTATCTTCACCCCCACCGCTGACCGCATTACCGGCGGACACCAAAAAATCAGATTCGGTTTTGTTAATGATAGGAATCATGGTGCGCTCAAAGACGCCCACCGAGTTGTTGATGTTGCCCACCACAGCAAAAGACAGCTCACTATGACCGGCCAACTTTTCCTGCACCGCTTCAATCTGGTGCGCATGGACCGCTGAATAATCCTGCTCAAAATAAACCAGGTAAATTCGATAACCGACTAACGACAGTATCAACAGGATATTAATGTAAAAAATAAACTTCAGTCGTCGTGGAGTGAACCAGCCTTTTATTGTCATTTTGGGGCTCCGTCTGTCAGTTCACGCTGAGTAACGAAGATACCGATCAACATACCCAGGTAGATGGTCAAAGCACGCCAGCCAACCGTCACCAGTACCAAATGACCGGCCGTCAATACATCGGAGAAGAAGTGACCGAACACGCCTTCGGCAATACCGGAAGCGCCCGGTGTTGGGGAGAAATACATTACAAAGGTCGTGATCACCATACGGCCGACCACCAGCCAATAAGACAAGTCATAACCCAACGCCCAACACAGCAGCGCCGGGAATGAAAACAGCGACAACAGAAACAAGGCGGTAAACAACCAGGACGCCAGAATATCGCGCCAGCGACCACTGAAATAGCGTCCGAATCCTTGCGCGAAACGACGCAGTTCCCGCACCAGACGCAAGCGCCAGCGACGCTGTCGCGCCGCGCTGATCAAATGAAAAACACGCAGCAATTTCAAACAGAACAACAGCGGCCGCGCTAGCCAGGAGGGCCTTAATAAAAGCACCGCAAAGAAACTTAAATAGAGCACCACGCAGACAATCAAGGTAGAGACTAAGGACGACTGTTGCGCTGCCGATTCCGCGCCCGGCAAGGTCAGCAATAACACCGGAGTGGCGCCGAAAATAAACAGCACCGCGAGAACGGTACGAATGGTGGTCGCTGTCATGGCGGTGCCAATGGCCACACCACGACGCTGTAAAAACCACACCTGGGCAAAACCGCCACCGGTAGCCATCGGCGTGACGTTGGAGACAAAGACATTCAAAAACACCAGCCGGCCCATGGACGACAAGGGCACCTTTTCGCCCAAGGCGCGCAAGGTGTACCACAGCCGTAATGCATCGGAGGCAAAATAAATAACCAGCAAGAGCGCATAACCAGCCAAGGCAGAAGGCGCCAGCAAGCGGTTATCCCAACTCAATGAATGTCCGGCTACCTGGCTGTAAACGGCATAAACACCGGCCAGGCTGAGACCAATAAACAGCAGCGTAAACAGCAGTAAACGCTGGGTATTCGGAGTGCCTTCCCTCGCCCCCGACGAAGCGCGATGAGTACTATTGGTCATGGTATTCCCTTAGCTGGCCTGTTCGACCAGGCGCCGAAACAAGTGCCGCTGCTGCGACAGATATAAAAGAAACTCGGGATGCCACTGCACGCCGAGCACAAACGAAAGAGATGGGTCTTCAACGGCTTGAATCAAGCCATCCTGATCGCGAGCCACCACCTTCAACCCTTCTCCCAGTCGATCCATCGCCTGGTTATGTAGGCTGTTGACGCGCCCCGGAGCCTGCGACCAATGCCCCAACCATCGACTGTCACTTGCAACCCGGAGGTTTTTGGTCGGCAATAAGGTGCGACGGTTGGATGTGCGCCGACGACGTGAACGAATGTCCTGAAAAAGCGTACCGCCGCGCCGAACATTTAACAGCTGAGCACCACGACATATTCCCAATAACGGGCAATCGCGTTCCAGTGCCGCATCGATGATGGCGCTTTCGAAGGCATCGCGTTGCTCATCATACTTGGGCATGACTTCCGGTTCTTCGGCATAGAGCACAGGATTGATATCGTGCCCGCCGGTGATAACCACCGCCTGAAAATCATCCCGCCAGTGATCGCCCGGTCGCAATTGCAGCGGTTTACCACCGGCCATTTTGATCGCCAGAGCGACACAAAAACGAGGACCGATAGCGCCTTTAGTCGGCCCGGTTATGGCGACGATGGGTGCAGCCATTGCGCCTCCAATTGTGCGACCCAATCTTTAAACCAACGCTTTAATGGATTGCGTAAATGGCTTCGAAATGCAGCGCTGCAATCGGCCAGGCGCGCTTCATCAAATGCCAGAAATTCCACCTGGCACCAATCATCCCAGGCCAAGGCTGGGCTCCAATCGCTGCGTTGAATCTGGCAATCCGGCAAGCGGTAATGAAAGGTCGGTCGGGCTTTGATCAGGGGATCATCGGTCACTGCCCGGACCCGTGGCTCATCCAGTTCGGTGAACAGCGGCAGCATATCCAGTGGCCGGTTGCGGGTGGGGTTCCAATGCAGATAATCATCGATCAGGGTGGCCAGATCGGGACGATAATCGGGCGCTAAGAGGTGGCGAATATAATCACGCGGGAAGGCATCGATATAGGGCGTGACGCGGCGCGCAAAATCGGTTTGATCGCGTTGTTTAAGCCACTCTTCCAGACAGACAAAGGCCTGCAAATAACGCCGGATAGTATCGGCATCGAGCGCCGGTAATTCCGGGTTGAATTGCAGCCCAAAGGCATTGGTCAGTTGGTCGGAGGAACCCTTAGCGCCGGCGTCATGTAAACGCTGGCTCAGTCGTTCAACTTCATTCAGCCGCGACAAGGGCAACGGCGGACTGACCAGCTCCAGCGGCACAAAGGGCTCGGAAACGCGATGCAGCATCGACTCCAGTCGCTGCTTCATTTCATCGCCCCATTCGCCTTGCTGATATTCCTGTTGCCCCATTTCCTTGAGCAGCCGGAAATCGACTTCCACTTCCCAGTCACCGGCTGAATCGCCGGTCAACCGATACTGATAACGACCTTCAGAACTCAGTGTCAGGTCTAATTCATCGGCAATCAGTTGTGCCAGTTGTGTTAATGGCACGCCATTCATTTCGATCTCGACGCCGACACGACGTTCCTCACCAGACTCAGTTTTGGTGCTCGGCAAATCCACGATCACGGTCTGTTCTCCTTAGGGGTCCAAGCTTGCGCCTCACCTTCCAAGCGCGGATCAGCCGCACCACGCCAGCCGTCCGAATAACGCTGAAGCGCATGCACACCGCTGGTCAGTGAACGAAGGTCGATTGGGTGGCCAAAGTCGCGTAAGGCTTGCGACCAGTTTTCCGCCGCGGTTCCAGCTTCAACTTCCACCGTTCGACCATTGTACAGCACGTTGGGCAAGGCTATGGCTTGTTCAACCGGCAAGCCCCAGTCGAGCGTGGCGATCAGTGTCTTGAGGACATAACCGATGATGCGGCTGCCGCCTCGCGATCCCACGACCAACACCGGCTCGCCGTCGTCATCAAAAACCATTATCGGCGTCATTGATGAGCGCGGACGTTTGCCAGGCCCGGGGGCATTGGGATGCACACCAAAGTCGGCCTGGGCATCGAAGGTAAAGTCGGTCAGTTGATTGTTGAGCACAAAACCGCCGGCCATCATCCGCGCGCCAAAAGGTTTTTCGTTGGAACTGGTCAGCGCCACGATATTGCCCTGGGCATCGACCACACTGAGATGGGAGGTGCCGTCACGTACCGGGCTGTCCGGTAGCGAAAAAATCGCTTCGTGTTGCTCTGATTCCGGCTCGCCATAATGAATAATCGAGCGCGCCCGCGGCCCAATTAATTGAGCACGAGCAGCCAGATAATCCTCTGCCAACAGCGCCTCAACCGGCACGTCCACGACATCCGGATCGCCGACGTAGCGGTTGCGATCGGCAAAGGCCAGACGGCTGGC
Source organism: Saccharospirillum sp. ABV4_185 (assembly GCF_056159245.1). Lineage (NCBI taxonomy): Bacteria > Pseudomonadati > Pseudomonadota > Gammaproteobacteria > Oceanospirillales > Saccharospirillaceae > Saccharospirillum > Saccharospirillum sp. ABV4_185. The sequence goes on along the minus strand of NZ_JBSWUW010000003.1, from coordinate 66,581 downwards.
TTCGAGGATCCAATGCCAGGCTTCAGGATCATCCGGACGACGTACCTCCAGCGGAAAATATTGCAGGATGCCAAGCGTTTGCAACACAGCAATGCCGCCGGATGATGGCGGACCAAGAGTGCATAAATGCCACTGTCGATAAGGCGCGCAGACAGCCGGTCGCTGCTTGGCCTGGTAGTGATCAAAATCGCTTTGCGTCAGATCGGATGGCCAGATCAAACCCCGGCTGGCGCGTCCAATAATGGCTGATGAAATAGGCGGCCGATAAAACGCCTCGGCGCCCTCGCTTGCCAGACGATCCAACGTATCTGCCAGTTCCGGATTCACCAGATGCGACGGTTGCTGCGCTTGCTGAGCGCGAAAATAACGCCGCGTATCGGCAAACAGTCGCAGCGAAAAATCCCGCTCAATTTGCTGCGATAAACGTACCGGCATAGGCACTCCCTGGCGCGCTGCTTGCGCCGCTGGAGCCACCAGGTCGGCCCAGGGTAAAACGCCGTGCTCGCGGTGCACCTGCCCTAATAAAGCCGGCAAACCCGGCACGCCGACGGCACGGCCGGTCGGCACAGCAGCGAACCAGGGAACGGGGAAATTCAACAGGGTAAATCGATCGGGATCGGCTGTTTGCGGAGCGGTTTCGCGGCCATCATAGAAATGCACTTGTTGATCGGCGGCGCGGTAATGCAACAGAAAACCACCACCACCCAAGCCGGTTTCCGGCGCTTCGACAAAGCCAAGCATCAGCGCCATGGCGACCGCTGCATCGACGGCATTACCGCCGTTTTTTAACACCTCCAAACCGACCGCCGTGGCCAGCGGATCGGGCGAACTGATGGCAGCGCTTCCCAAGGCTGAAACCTTGGGTGTCAGATCGATGTTCTGCTCAGGTTCAGCGCAGGCAAACAGCAACAGGCACAGCGAAATCGCCAGCGATAAGGGTCTCATTCAAAGACCGCTGTCGCCGTCGTACTTGGGCAAGCCATCGTCGTATGGACCGGACCAGGCCGGACGATCACCATAAAAAATATGCTGAACCGGTGCGCTGCCGGGTTCTTCATCCAAGACGCCCAAGGCGAGGCCCAGTATCTGAGGACGTTCATGGTCGACAAACAGCAAAGTCGAACCACAGCGACCACAGAAAACCCGACTGGCAATGACGGAGGATCGGTAAGTCACTAACAGCTCTTCACCTTGCTCATAGTGCAAATCATCGCGCGCCACATTTATGTAACTGCCGAAGGCTGCGCCGTGTTGCTTGCGACACATCTGGCAATGGCAATGACTGGCGGTGTTGGGTTGCAGCTTGGCGCTGATCTGCACGCCGCCGCACAAACAAGAAGCCCGGGTCATGGCAGTCACCTCAAAGATCAGCCAGCGCCGCCTTAATCTGCGCGGCCTGTGATTTCAGTTGTTCGGTGTCGGCCATCTCACTGCCGTGCGGTTTGCGCAGGTCGGCAATGGAGCCGGGAATGATGTGAAAGTGCACATGCGGCACCGTCTGACCGGCGCCTTTGCCGTTTAATTGAAACAGCACGATGCCCGGTGCATCGAAGGCTTTTTTCACCGCTGCGCTGACGTTACGCACGGTGCGCATCCAGGCCGCGCTGGCGTCATCCGTCAGATCAAAAATAGTTTCGGCGGCCATTTTGGGAATGACCAAAGTATGACCTTCGGCCTGAGGCATGATGTCCATAAAGGCCAGGGTGTCATCATCTTCATACACCTTGATGGCGGGGATTTCCCCGCGCAGCATCTTGGCGAAAATATTGTCCGAGTCATAGGCCATGGTAAGCTCCGCACACTGAAAAGGTTGCGCCAGCTTAGCGGATTTCCCGGCGGCACAAAACGGCGCACCGCTTATCAAGGAATTGTGCATGACCGTCTTCAACCTGGGTTCGATCAATATCGACCACCTCTATCGCGTGGACCATTTTGTCCGCCCCGGTGAAACCCTCGCCTCGACTGACTATCGCACTGTCTTAGGTGGCAAAGGTGCCAATCAATCCATCGCTTTGGCGCGTGCCGGTGCTAAGACGCAGCATATTGGTGCGATCAGCCAAGCCGATGCCTGGGTCATCGAACAACTGAGTGAGGCCGGCGTCAGTACCGATCACATCGCTCAACTCGACGCCGCCAGCGGCCACGCCATCATTCAACTGACGGCGGCAGCCGAGAATTCCATTTTGCTCTACCCTGGCACCAATCATCAGCTGAGCAATGCGCAAATTGATGCGGCCTTAAGCGATGCCAACTCAGGCGATTGGCTGCTGCTGCAACACGAAACCAATGCCTTGGCCGAGGCCATGGATAAAGCCTCCGCCCTTGGTTTGCGCATCGCTTTTAACCCGGCGCCCATGGTGGCTGATGCGGTCAAACCGCTGCTGGCGAAAGTCGATTTGCTGATCGTCAACGAAGTCGAAGCTATGGATCTGACCGATACCGACAGCGTCGAAGCGGCTGAAGCCGCTCTGCTGCGTGACTATCCGCAGTTGCGCATCCTGTTGACGCTGGGCAGCTTAGGTGTGGTGCATATCAGCCCGGACGGTCGTCACAGCGTACCGGCCTATAAAGTCGAGGCCGTCGATACCACGGCCGCTGGCGATACCTTTATCGGCTATTGTCTGGCGGCCTTGGCCGAGGGTCTGGACGTTAGCGCTGCGCTGCGTCGTGGCAATGCTGCCGCCGCTCTGTGCGTCACCCGGCTGGGCGCTTCTGTCTCTATACCCAACAAGGCTGAGGTCGATGCTTTTCTCAGCGAACATCAGGATTGAACCATGACTCAACGCATTATTATCGACACCGATCCGGGCATCGACGACGCCATGGCAATCCTCTTTGCCTTCCGCTCACCGGAGCTTGAGGTCATGGGTCTGACCAGCATTTTTGGCAACGTCAGTGCCGAACTGGGCGCACGCAATGCGTTAACGCTGTGCCAATTGGCCGGCACCCAGGTTGCTGTCGCCCAGGGTGCCACCGTGCCGCTGGGGATGCCGCCGCGTCCGCACTCTGATTATGTGCACGGCACCGATGGCTTCGGCAATATCGATTGGCCTCAGGCTGAAGGCGTTATCGACCCGCGCTCTGCTGCTGAGTTTATTGTTGAATCGGTCAATGCTTACCCGGGCGAAATCACGCTGATCCCACTCGGCCCGCTGACCAACCTGGCTTTGGCGCTGGAACTCGATCCGGGCATCACTGGCAAAGTCAAAGAAGTGGTGTTGATGGGCGGGGCGGTGCATGAAACCGGCAACGTCAGCCCGGTCGCCGAAGCCAACATCATCAACGATCCGCACGCTGCCGACCGGGTGTTCGGCGCCGACTGGCCGGTGACCATGATTGGTCTGGATGTCACTCATCAGGTTCTGCTGAAAACCACCGTTATGGAACGCATCGAAGCAGCCAACCCGGTCCAGGGCGGCTTTCTGAATAAGGCCGCGCAGCACTATTTCGATTTTTATCGGGCCGCTCTGGGCGTCGACGGCTGCTATTTCCACGACGCGGCAACCATTGCCTACGTGCTCGACCCCAGTCTGTTCGGTTGCCGTCATGGCCGTATTCGTGTCGCCACCGAAGGGCTGGCCTTGGGTCAAACCATGATGGCACCGGAAGGTCGCGACTTCCCAACCGAAGGCTGGGCCGACCGGCCGTTAATCAAGGTCGCCTTTGAGGTGGACGACGTGCGCGTGCTTAAGCTGTTCGAGCAACGCCTGTCGGACGCTTCCTGATGTTCGATCTGGTCTGGTGGCTGTGCGCCCTGGCATTGGCCGCCGGTTGCCTGATTCAAACCGCGCTCGGTTTCGGCATGGCGGTATTGGCTGCGCCCATTATTGTGGTGCTGCGCCCTGAATGGGTGCCAGTGGTGCTGACGGTCACCGCCTTGGTGCTGTCGTTAATGAACATCTGGCATCTGCGTCACGATATGCAAATTCGCGCCATGCTGGCACCCATCATCACGCGCATTCCCGGCACCATCGTCGGCACCTGGATTCTGCTGCAACTGCCGGTGCAGGCGCTGCAGTTGCTGGTCGCTGGCGCGGTGTTACTGGCGGTGCTGATCAGCGCTTTGGGCCGCGCCTTTGAAGCCACGCCGACCCGCCTGGGCATGGCCGGTTTTGTCTCCGGTGTGATGGGCGCTACCACCTCCATTGGCGGTCCACCCATGGCGCTGGTGATGCAGCACGGCAAAGCCCGCACCATCCGCGCTAATCTGGCGTTCTATTTTGCCTACAGCTGCGTGTTGTCGCTGGTTAGTTATCAATTTGCGGGTTTGTTGACGCCCAGGCTGTGGCTGGAAAGTCTGTCTTTTGTGCCCGCCGCCTTGCTCGGCTTTGCGCTCGGTCGACTGTGCCAGAACTGGGTCGACAGTCGCTTCCGTCCCCTGCTGCTGATTCTGTGTTCACTTTCTGCCGGTATGGCGATGTCTGGAGCCGTATTCTTCCATAGCTAAAGCGATGTAAGGCTGTAAGACAGTGGTCAAATCGCTGTGCTAAGGTGGCGCTCTGCGCGCATCGCTGGAGGGAGCATGAACAATCCCAAGCAAAGCCTGATCTGGATGAGTCTTTATCTGGCCATCGTCTTAGCCATCTGCGGTCTGATTTACCAACCGCTGAGCCAGGCTTTTATGGCCAACTGGGTGTTCAACGGTCTGATTCTGGCGGTGCTGCTGGCCGGCATCGTGATGAGTTATCGTCAGGTGGTGCGCCTGCTGCCGGAAATGCAGTGGGTGGCGCGCTTTCGCACCGGCCGTGGCAATGCCTATGGCAATGTGTCCCCCAAACTGCTCAAACCTCTGGCGCGCCAACTGGGCGACGATCTGCAACACGAACGAGTGACGCTGTCGCCGATGTCGCTCACCACCCTGCTCGATGGCGTGCGCTCCCGGCTCGATGAAGCGCGCGAACTGTCGCGCTATATGATCGGCCTGCTGGTCTTCCTCGGTCTGCTCGGTACCTTCTGGGGTTTACTGGGCACCATCGATGCCATTGGCAGCGTAATCCTCGATCTGAACCTCGGTGACCGGCCCTTTAACGAGGTGTTCCGCGATCTGCAGGCCGGTCTACTGGAACCGCTCGACGGCATGGGCACCGCCTTCAGTTCTTCGTTGTTTGGCCTGGGTGGTTCGCTGGTGCTGGGCTTTCTCGACATCCAGGCCGGCCACGCCCAGAACCGCTTTTTCAACAGTCTGGAAGAATGGCTGACCGGCCTGACGCATCTGGTCGACATCAACAGCGACAACGCTCAATTGCTGACCGATGCGTTATCGCCGGAAGAGTTGGTCGAACAACTGCAACGGTTGGAAGCCGAAAACCGCCAGCTCAAACGCCAACTCGGCTTTACCGACGAGCCTTAATCTATGGCCAGCCGTCGTCGCCCGTCCACCGCTTTAAATATCTGGCCCGGCTTTGTCGATGCGTTATCGGCCTTGCTGCTGCTGCTGGTATTTGTGGTGATGGTGTTTACTCTGGCGCAGGTTTTCCTGGCACAGACGGTGGCCAACCGCGACGATCAACTCAGTCAATTAAACGCTCAGCTAGCCGATATCGCTGCCGCCTTGCGCCTGGAGCGCAGCGATAACGAGCAGCTGCGCTCGGCGCTGGAACAAAGCCAGACGCGCAGCGCGGAACTGACTGCCTCCCTCGCTGCTTTACAGACCCAAAGTGAAGACGATCAAGCCCGATTGGCAGCCCAGCGCGACGACCTGGCCGAGTTAAACGAGCAAAATGAAGACCTGGCAGCGCAACTGACGGCTCGCGATGAACGCCTGAATGAATTGGCATCGAGCCTCGCCAGCAGTCGCCAATCACTGGATGAAGAACGAACGCTCTCTGCCAGCGCCCGCGCCGAAGTGGAACGCCTTAACCGCCAGATTGCACAGTTGCGTGAGCAGCTCGATGTAATCAGCGCCGCCCTGGCCGCCGAAGAGGCCGCCAGAGCAGCCAGCGAGAGCGAACTGGCAGACCTGGGGGAGCGCTTGAATACCGTCCTGGCGCAACGTGTTAATGAGCTGGAGCAGTACCGCTCAGAGTTTTTTGGCCGGCTGCGCCAGGTGTTGGTCGACAACCCCGATATCCGTATCGAAGGCGATCGTTTCGTGCTGCCGTCGGAACTGTTTTTTGAATCGGCCTCGGCCACGCTCGGCGAGGATGGCCGAAGCGAACTCACCAAGGTCGCTAACACCCTGATTGCCGTTGCCGATGAAATACCTGCCGATCTGGGCTGGATACTGCGTATCGATGGCCACACCGATCGTCGCCCGATCAGTACTGAACGCTTCGCCTCGAACTGGGAGCTGTCGACCGCCCGCGCCGTTTCTGTGGTGCGCTATCTGGCCGAACAAGGCATTCCCGCTGAGCGCCTCGCCGCTGCCGGCTTTGGCGAACATCACCCACTGGACCCGGCAGACACCGAAGCGGCATTTGCGCGCAACCGTCGCATTGAGATTAAATTGACCGAGCGTTAACCAGCCATTGCGGCATTTGTTTCGATCGCCCCCTTCTTTTACCATAACCGCCCTTTTTTTGATCGATAGCAACCATGATCCGAGCCCTTTTGAGTAACCTTCACGGTGCCATTGCTGCCATCGCCCTCGTGGTTTACACCCTGACCGTGGGGGTCTTCCTCTATCTCTTTATTGCGCTGCGGGCGGTTATCCGCTTTCGCGCCACGCGTAACTTCTTTCAAACCGCACTGGCTGAAGTCGCGATTGTCTGGATGGCGGGTATTCAGTGGTGGATGCGTACTTTTCATCGCACCCGCTGGAATGTCGAGGGTCTTGGCCAGCTCAATCCCAAAGGCTGGTATCTGGTGACGGCCAACCACCAGTCCTGGGCGGATATTTTTGTGTTGTTCCGAATGTATAACCGCAAGATTCCGTTGCTCAAATTCTTTATCAAGAAAGATCTGATGCTCGTGCCGGTTGCCGGCCAGGCCTGGTGGGCGCTGGACTTTCCCTTTATGCAGCGGTATTCGAAATCTTATTTGAAGAAACACCCGGAAAAAGCCGGGCAAGATCTGGAAGCGACCAAAAAAGCCTGTGAGCGATTTTCTGAGACGCCCACCAGTGTGATGAACTTTATTGAAGGCACGCGTTTCAGCCAGGAAAAACATGATCAGCAGAAGTCACCCTACCGACACCTGCTAAAACCCAAAGCCGGTGGTTTGGCATTTACCATCGCCGCCCTGGGCACCAAGTTCAGTGCCTTGACCAATGTCACCATCGCCTATCCGGCGGGTGCTCCCACCTTCTGGGATATGATGTGCGGGCGCATGCGGGAAGTTATCGTGCGGGTGGAAGAGATCGATATTCCGGCGCATTTCACCAAGGGCGATTACCAGAACGACCCCAGCTTCCGCATAGAATTCCAGCGCTGGATCAGTCAAATGTGGGAACGCAAAGATCAACTGCTGGACGAAATACTTTCTAACCACCCCAAGTAATGCTGGTTAAACCACTGCTGATAGCGCCGGGCCTCGGCGTTGGCGCGATCATGCAGGATATTGACGACTTCAATAGCCACCAGCGCCATCGTCTGCAACACCTGGCGCACCAGCCTGGTCTCTGAAAACGGGCAGGCCGGCCAGGTTGAGCGATACAAGCGGACGTACTCGGTTACCACCGGTTCGCCCGACAGCCCCGGGATCAACGGCGCCAGATCAATCGCCGGCGAACCTCGGCCGAGCCGCTCCCAATCGAACAACACCGCCTCACCGTTAGCGCGACGCCCCCAGTTGCCATGATTACTGTCACCCGAGATCAGTAGCTGTGGCGCCAGCAAGGCATCAACCTCCTGATAGCAGGGCTGCAATTGCTGTCGAATCGGCGCTCTCTGTTCAGCCGGAAAATGCACTAGGGCACGCTCGAGTTGTTGCGTTGTCCAGTTGAACCGAAACAGACAGTCACTGGGAACGCTGATCGACTGGGCATGCAGGCGCGACAGCGAACCGAGCAGGTCAGCCTTAAGCGTTTCATTGGCGGCGATGGGGTTGGGAATCCACTCCAGCAAAACGGCGTCACCTTCCCAGCCCAACACCTCGGGAACTAAAGGTCCCTGAAAGTCTGAACGGTGAGTCAGGTAGCGGTAGAAATAATCTTCAGTGCGGGTCAGCGGGCCTTTACGTATGGCCACTCGACCATCGACAAGCTGCTGCTCTACCCGCGCTTGGCCCATGGCCGATAAATCAGTCGAGCTCACCACCGGCTCCGTCTTGCTGCCAACGCGCCAGACGCTGCTGATCGCTATCGCGCGACGACACCCAATGACTGCCGTTGGGGGTTTTCTCTTTCTTCCAGAAGGTCGCTTCGGTTTTCAGATGATCCATGATGAATGCAGCGCCGTCGAACGCGGCTTGACGGTGCGGGCTGGATACGCCAACAAAGACGATGGCATCCGACGGATACAGCTCGCCATAACGGTGAGTAATACGAATTCGATTCAGTGGCCAACGCTGGGCGGCACGCTCGGCAATGTTGGCCAGCGTTTTTTCGGTCATGCCGGGGTAATGCTCCAGATGCAGACCGGTAATGGCTTCGCCGTCATTCATATCGCGCACCCGGCCGACAAAGAACACCACGGCGCCATCTTCACGGTTGCCGGCACAGAGTGCATCGTATTCCTGCTGGATATCGAAGGCTTCCGCCTGCACGCGTATCACGCGCATGGCGTCGTTAGCCACCGGTCACCGGCGGAAAGAACGCCACCTGATCACCGGGATTGAGGTCGACATTGCCATTGACCACTTCTTCGTTAACCGCCCGGGTCAACGGCTGTTGCAGTGCTTCGCGCCAATGAGGGTGTTGAGTTTGCAGCCAGTTCATCAGGCTGTCGAGATTGGGTGCCTGATCGGCCGGAATGGCGATCTCAGCAATACCCAGTTGTTCGCGTAAACGAGCAAAAAATTTCAGTTGCACGGTCTTCATTGATTGTGTCCGGTTGCATGAATGAAACGCACCGGCGGCCCCATGTCCGGTCCCTGGTACTCAGGCTTGCCAGTGCCCGCTCTTGCCACCGCGCTTTTCCAGTACTCTCAGTCCTTCGATGCGCATGGCAGGATCCAGCGCCTTGACCATATCGAACAATGTCAAGGCAGCTATAGAGGCGGCCGTCAGCGCCTCCATCTCCACTCCTGTCTTACCGTCGAGCTTACACCAGCTCTCGATATGTACTCGACCTTGATCCACTTCCAGGCTTAAGTCCACTGCGACCTTAGTCAACATCAGCGGATGACACAGCGGGATCAGCTGTGATGTCTGCTTGGCACCCTGGATACCCGCCACCCGGGCGACCCCAAAGACATCGCCTTTGTGGTGGTTGCCATCAGCAATGCGCTGCAGTGCCTCAGCGTTCATATAAACATAGGCTTCGGCGCGGGCTTCACGAGTGGTCACCGCCTTGGTGGTGACATCGACCATATTGGCGTTACCACGGCGATCCAGATGGCTGAATTCACTCATGCTGGCTGTCCGCTCACCTTGGTCTTGCCTTTCAAATGCGTCACAAAGTTACAGGGTTTATGACGGGCATCCAACTGCTGCGCCAGGATGCCGTCCCAACCGGTGCGACAGGCGCCGGTCGAGCCCGGTAGACAGACCACCAGGGTACCGTTTGCCAAACCCGCCAGCGCACGGCTCTGCACTGTCGAGGTGCCAACGTCCTGATAGGACAGTTGACGAAACAACTCGCCAAAACCTTCGACTTCTTTATCAAGCAACGGCTTAACCGCTTCCGGTGTGGAATCGCGGCCGGTAAAGCCGGTGCCGCCAGTCAGTAACACCACCTGAATCTCATCGCTGGCGATCCAGCGTGACAGGTGCATGCGCAGGGCGTAAAGGTCATCCTTCTCAATTTTGCGTTCCACCACCTGATGTCCGGCTTCGGTGGCGCGCTCAAACAACAATTGGCCGGAGGTATCGGTGCTGCTGTCGCGGGTGTCGGATACCGTCAATATCGCCATCTTCAGCGGCACCATCTGGGAAGCAACCTGGCTCATCTGTTCTCCTCTAACAAAAAGCCTCAGCCTCCGATGATGCTGAGGTTGGACGTCGCGCCGCTGTCACCTTCGTGCAACAGATGACTCGGTGCCTTGTGCTGGATCAATTCAACAAGACGTTGTTGCAACTGCGCAGACTCAACGTCTTCCTGCATCCAGGGACGAATATCCAAGCCCTGATCGGTAAACAGACACAGATGCAAGCGACCGGTACTGGACACCCGCAAACGATTGCATGAATCACAAAAATCCGCGCTGTAAGGCATGATCAAACCAATACGGCCGGCGTAATCCGGGTGCCAGAATTCCTCCGCCGGCCCCGCATCACGGGTACGTAATACCGGCTGCCAGCCATTATCCAGCAACCAGTCTTTAACACCCTGGCCACTGCGATGATGTTGCCGGAAAAAGACCTGCTGATCGCCGGTCTGCATCACTTCGATAAAGCGCAGCGTCACCGGAGTCTGTTTCAGCCAGTGCAGAAAGCTGGGCAGTTGATCGTCCAATCCCCGCATCAACAAGGCGTTGACCTTGGTATTGACGCCCAGCTCGATAGCCCGGTCGATGCCGGCGAGCACTTCCTCGAGGCGATCATGGCCGGTTATGTCATGGAATTGTTGCCGATCAAGGCTATCGATCGACACATTCAACTGGGTCAAACCCGCCTGCTGCCAGCGCTCAATATGCTTGGGCAGTTTGTAGCCATTGGTGGTGATCGCGACCTGGCGAATTCCCGGTGTCGCTGCGGCCATCTCAATGATCTGTGGCAGATCGCGACGCAAACTGGGTTCGCCACCGGTCAAGCGGACTTTTTCGGTACCCAGGGCGGCAAAAGCCGTCAGCGTTTGGCGCATTTCAGACAGGCTCAGGAAGGCGTCTTCAGGACGTCCCTGATAGCCATCGGGCAGGCAGTATTGGCAACGAAAGTTGCACACGTCAGTAATCGACAGTCGCAAATAGTAGAAGCGACGGCCTAGAGCATCTTGCAGCATGTTCCACCTTTCCAAAGTCGGGAGGCGAGGCAGTTTCCCGCCGCACCCTGTCGTCCATCGCAATGAACGAGGCCCGACAGTCGTATTACGCCGTTAGCGTAACTTAGACCGACCGGGCTCGGTGAGGTTCCATGAGTTTAGTGCAGACGACAGACGGTGACCATGGGTGCGTCGGGTTCAGACAAATTTCATGTTGTCTTCGAACACCTTGTCACCGGTGTTGTCTACTGGAGGCAGGTGATAGCTCTGGCGTAAGGTGTCGCCATCGAAGGAGTGCAGGTGGACATCAAAGCCCCATAAGCGATGCAAATGCCGTAACACTTCCTCGGCATCCTGATTCAGCGGGATATTGTTGTGCCTCCGGTGATGCAAGGTTAACGCACGGTCACCGCGCAAATTAACATCGACGACCTGAATGTTGGGCTCACGGTTGGACAGGTTGTACTGCTCGGCCAGCAAAGCGCGCAATTTGCGATAACCCCGTTCATCGTGAATGGCACTGATGCGGTATTCGCTCTCATCTTCGTCATCGAAAACGGCAAACAGATGCATGTCACGCATCACCTTGGGCGACAGAAACTGCTGAATAAAGCTCTCGTCCTTGAAGTTTTCCATCGCGAAATGCAGCGTATCGAGCCAGTCACTGCCAGCGATTTCCGGGAACCACTCGCGGTCTTCCTGAGTCGGTTCCTGGCAGATACGCTTCAGGTCACGGTAGATATTGAAGCCCAACGTATAAGGGTTCAGCCCTGAGTAGTAAGGCGAATCATAAGGCGGCTGAAACACCACGGCCGAATGGCTGGCGAGAAATTCCATCATAAAACCTTCGGTGATGTAGCCTCGGTCATAGAGTTCATTCATCAGGGTGTAGTGCCAGAAACTGGCCCAGCCTTCGTTCATCACCTGGGTCTGACGTTGCGGATAAAAATACTGCGCCAGCTTGCGCACAATGCGCACCAGCTCGCGTTGCCAGGGCTCCAGCAAGGGCGCGTTCTTCTCAATAAAGTAAAGCAGATTTTCCTGGGGTTCCGCCGGATAGTGGGACTGTTGTTTGGCCTCGGATTTATCTTCCGGCGTCGGTATGGTGCGCCACAGCAAGTTCACCTGTTGCTGCATATAGGCTTCGCGTTCTTCCTGACGAGCACGTTCCTCAGCGGCCGAAATCGGCGATGGTCGTTTATAGCGATCGACACCATAATTTTGCAGGGCGTGACAGGAATCCAGAATACGCTCAACCTCAGCAACGCCATAACGCTCTTCACACTGGATCACATAATTCTTGGCGAACACCAGATAATCGATAATGGCAGTAGCGTCAGTCCAGGTCTTGAACAGATAATTATTTTTAAAAAAAGAATTGTGGCCGTAGCAAGCATGAGCGATCACCAGCGCCTGCATCGGCATGGTGTTTTCTTCCATCAGATAAGCAATGCAGGGGCTGGAATTAATCACGATTTCATAGGCCAGACCCATAAAGCCACGCTGATAATTCTGCTGCGTTTGCAGAAACTGTTTGCCGTACGACCAATGGTGATAGCCAACCGGCATGCCAATGGATGAATAGGCATCCATCATTTGCTCGGAGCTGATGATTTCAATCTGATTGGGGTAGGTATCGAGCCGGAATTCCTGAGCGATATCAGCAATAACGGCGTCGTATTCCTGGATCAGTTCAAAGGTCCATTCGCTACCGGTGGAGATCGGTTTGTTGGTCATGCGGATTTCCTCTGAAACAACTGGCGGAACACCGGATAGATGTCGCCCGGATCGATAATCTGCTCCATGGCAAAATGCTCAGGGTGTTCCGCCCGGACATCTTCGTAGGCATACCACAACGCCTGGTGATCACGTGGGGTGATTTCGATATAGGAGTAATACTGCACCAAGGGCATCAGATAGTTGGCTAGTAAATCCTTACACTGTGGCGAATCATCATTCCAGTTGTCGCCATCCGATGCCTGGGCAGCATAGATGTTCCAGGCACTGGGCGGGTAACGGTCTTTAATCACATCATGCATCATGCGCAGGGCACTGGAGACTATGGTGCCACCGGTTTCCCGACTGTAGAAAAACTCTTCTTCGTCCACTTCCTTGGCGCTGGTGTGATGACGAATAAACACCACTTCGATTTTTTCGTAATTGCGGCGCAAAAACATATAGAGTAACAGGAAAAACCGTTTCGCCATGTCTTTGGTGTTCTGGGTCATCGAACCCGATACATCCATCAGGCAGAACATAACGGCCGCATTGCTTGGAATCGGTACCTTCTCGCTGCGGTTATAGCGCAGGTCGAAATCATCAATAAAGGGCAGCCGTTTTATTTTGGTTTCCAGTTGCTGTTTTTCTTCCAGCCAGTCGGCTAATTGCTGACCATCGCGCAGGGCTTCGTCTTTCGCCTCTTCCTGCTCAATTAAAGCCTTCAGCTCTTTAACGCGACGACGCGACTTGCCGCTTAAAGCGATCCGCCGGGCCTGGGCGTTACGCATGGAACGGACGATGTTGATGCGGTTGGGCACACCCTGACTGGTAAAGCCGGCCTGACGATAGACAAAGTCACTCATCTGCTTGAGGTCTTTGCGCACCAGGTTGGGCAGCTCCAGATCCTCAAACAGAAACTCCAGAAACTCATCCTGGGTGATGGTGAAGGTAAAATCATCCAGCCCTTCACCGCTGTTCGACGCCTGACCACCCTGCCCCTGGCCGGAGCCGCCCTGAGGTTTGCGCACCCGATCGCCAGTGCTGAATTCCTTATTGCCCGGATTAACGGTGGTTCGGGTTCCGCCCTGGCCGTGACCAAAGACCGGCTCATGAATATCTTCTGAGGGAATAGAGATGGATTCGCCGTGCTCCATATCGGTTATGGAGCGTTTATTCACGGCTTCATTGACCGCTTTTTTGATGTGCTTACGGTAACGTTCGAGAAAACGACGCCGATTGACGGCACTCTTATTCTTGCCGTTTAGGCGGCGGTCAATAACATAGCTGTTGATCATAGCTCGACCTCATGCAGGGCCTTGCGGCCATCAGAGTCGAATGTTGGCCCGGTCGTTGGTTGCACCGGGCCGACAAGGTTCAGGATGATTTACGCACTCGCAGATACCATTCACTGAGCAAACGCACCTGCTTTTCGGTGTAGCCGCGATCGGTCATGCGACGTACAAAATCCTGATGTTTTTTCTCGTCATCTTTGGACGACTTGGCTGAGTAGGAAATGACCGGCAAGAGGTCCTCGGTATTGGAAAACATTTTCTTCTCGATCACCGCACGCAACTTCTCATAACTCTGCCAGCTCGGGTTGCGACCCTCGTTGTTAGCACGGGCGCGCAGCACGAAGTTGACGATCTCGTTGCGGAAGTCTTTGGGATTGGAAATGCCCGCCGGCTTCTCGATCTTCTCCAGCTCTTCATTCAGAGCACCACGATCCAGAATTTCCCCGGTTTCCGGATCACGGTATTCCTGATCCTGAATCCAGAAATCGGCGTAGGTGACGTAGCGATCGAAGATGTTCTGGCCGTATTCGGAATAACTTTCCAGATAGGCAGTCTGAATTTCCTTACCGATAAACTCGACATAACGAGGCGCCAGAAACTCTTTCAAATGCGCCAGGTAGCGATCGTGCACCTCCTGCGGAAACTGTTGCTGTTCAATCTGATCTTCGAGCACGTAGAGCAGATGTACCGGGTTGGCGGCAACTTCGGTGGCGTCAAAATTGAAAACTTTCGACAAAATCTTGAAGGCAAAGCGCGTCGACAGACCGTCCATGCCTTCATCGACGCCGGCCGAGTCTCGATATTCCTGGATTGTCTTGGCTTTGGGGTCGGTGTCTTTCAGGTTCTCGCCATCGTAGACCCGCATCTTCGAATAGAGGTTGGAATTCTCCGGCTCTTTCAGACGCGACAACACCGAGAACTGTGCCATCATGCGCAGTGTATCCGGCGCACAATGTGCATCGCGCAACGAGGAGTTTTCGATCAGCTTGTGATAGATATTAATCTCTTCACTGACGCGAACGCAGTACGGCACCTTAACGATATAAACCCGGTCAAGAAACGCCTCGTTGTTTTTGTTATTGCGAAACTGCTGCCATTCCGATTCGTTCGAGTGCGCCAGAATGGTCCCGCTGAATGGAATCGCACTCATGCCTTCGGTGGCGTTGTAGTTGCCTTCCTGAGTCGCGGTCAGTAACGGATGCAGCACCTTGATCGGCGCTTTGAACATCTCGACAAATTCCATCAAACCCTGATTGGCTTTGCACAAGGCACCGGAAAAGCTGTAGGCATCCGGGTCATCCTGCGGATAGTCTTCCAGCTTGCGAATGTCGACCTTACCGACCAGCGCGGATATATCCTGGTTGTTTTCATCACCCGGTTCGGTCTTGGCAACCGCCACCTGATCGATGATGGATGGGTAAAGTTTGACCACCCGGAACTGGGAAATATCGCCGCCGTACTCATGCAGACGCTTGACTGCCCAGGGCGACATGATGGAACGCAGATAACGCTGCGGAATGCCGTAACGTTCTTCGAGAATGCCGCCGTCTTCGTCGACATCAAACAGGCTCAGCGGGCTTTCGTAGACTGGCGATCCTTTGATAGCGTAAAACGGGACCGTCTCAATCAACTGTTTAAGGCGTTCCGCCAGCGACGACTTACCGCCACCGACCGGGCCCAATAAATAGAGGATTTGTTTTTTCTCTTCCAGGCCTTGGGCGGCATGGCGGAAGTAGGAAACGATCTGTTCGATCGGTTCTTCCATGCCATAAAATTCTTCAAAGGCTGGGTAACGGCGAATGATTTTGTTGGAAAAGATGCGACTGAGACGAGAGTCTTTGGCGGTGTCGATAACCTCCGGTTCGCCTATGGCTTTGAGCATTCGCTCCGGTGCCGAGGCGTAAGCCATCGCATCGTCTTTGCACAGCTGCAGGTATTCTTCCAGCGAATACTCTTCATGCTGGCGAGCTTCGTAACGAGACTGATACTGCTTAAATATATCCATCTAGACCCCCTTGAAAGAAACACGGCTTCGGTTCTTTCCCTGAATGATCATGTCATGGATTCATGAAACACCCGAAGGCGTAACAGACATTCACTGGCTTAATGGAGCATTCTTCATGCCAATGCCGAAACCGGATTTTTTACAGTGTTCTACTGCGCCATCTAATTTCTTTCTTTGTCTTGTTCTAGACTAGCGCAGTCGAATCAAGAGTGCTGAATTTTCACGCTTTTTCTGGAGGTCTTTACAGTTCAAGCCTGATAATAATGATAAAAAATAACGCTTGAATTATTGGCTGCTTAGCAGTTGCCGTTGCAACCGCAGCACTGAATCAGGGCGTCAATATTTAACCGGTCAGCGTCAATTTCAGAACGCTTTTACAACGATCAACCAACGCC
Organism: Saccharospirillum sp. ABV4_185; assembly: GCF_056159245.1. NCBI lineage: Bacteria > Pseudomonadati > Pseudomonadota > Gammaproteobacteria > Oceanospirillales > Saccharospirillaceae > Saccharospirillum > Saccharospirillum sp. ABV4_185. The sequence continues at coordinate 50,212 of NZ_JBSWUW010000003.1, read as the reverse complement.
GCCTGCTGTCAGGGTTGCCAGTCGATCGGCGTCTGGCCGGTGCCGCGAAGATAGACATTGGCAGCGGAAAAATGCCCGCTGCCAAACCAGCCACGATGGGCCGATAAAGGCGATGGATGCGGCGCCTGCAGCACACAGTGTCGCTCTCTATCGATAAACTGGCCCTTTTTCTGGGCATAACTGCCCCACAACATAAACACCAGTTGATCACGTTCGCGGTTCAATCGTTCGATCACCGCATCGGTAAAACTCTCCCAGCCTTTGCCCTGGTGAGCACCGGCATTGCCCTGTTCAACGGTCAACACCGAGTTGAGTAACAGCACACCCTGCCGCGCCCAAGAGCTAAGATCGCCATGGTTTGGCCGGCTAATGCCGACGTCCTGCTCCAGTTCCTTATAGATATTCAGCAGACTGGGCGGCAGCTTAACGCCATCTTGCACCGAAAAGCTCAAACCATGAGCCTGGCTGGGGCCGTGATAAGGATCCTGCCCCAGAATAACCACCTTGACGGCCTCAAAAGGCGTCAATTCCAGAGCCCGGAAAACCTGGTTATCCGGCGGGTAGATTGTCTTTCCAGACGCCGCCTGCGCACTGAGAAACTGCTGCAAGCGTTCCATATAAGGCAATGCAAATTCGCTGACCAACTGCTCGGCCCAGCCTTCAGCCAAAGGTGCCTGAGTCAGGTTCAACTGCCAGGATGCCACTGTCACGGTGCCTCCATATCAATGAGCGCGCGGCCCTGAATCTGGCCAGCGAGCATGGCTTCGATGCGCGCTTCGACCTCATCAAGACGCAGGCTGTCACACAGCTCGTGCAAGCGCGGTAATTTCCACAGACCGGCATACTTGCCCAGCACGCGCTGACGCGCCGCCAAAGATTCATCAGCACTGGCGATCCCCACCAGATTGACGCCGCGCAGGATAAACGGATAGATGTCGGTCGGCACGGCGGTACCACCGACAATACCGCAGGCGGCCACGGTGCCGCCGAACTTGAGGCTTTTAAGAATATTCACCAGGGTGGTATCACCAACGGTATCGATGGCGCCCGCATAGGTTTCAGCCAGCAATGCCTTAGCTTGTGCATCGGCCAGTTGCGACCGCGGCAGTACCTCACTGGCGCCGAGACTGCGCAACCAATCATGAGCCTGGACTTTACCGGTCACGGCGGTGACGTCATAACCCAGAGAACCCAGCAAATGCACCGCCAGGGTGCCGACACCACCGGTCGCGCCGGTCACCAGAACCGGACCCTGCTCGGACTTCAAACCATTATCGAGCAGTTTTTCCAAGGCATAGGCAGCGGTCACGCCGGCCGTACCCAGACGCATCGAATCGGCCATCGACAAACCTGGCGGTAACCCCATCACCCACCCCTTGGGCACGCGAATATAGTCGGCGAAACCGCCATCGGTATTCATCCCCAGATCGAAACCGATGACAGCAACTTCGGTGCCTGCCTCAAAGGTATCGCTGCTGTCGCTAACCACCTTACCGGCGGCGTCGATGCCGGGTGTATGCGGATAGTGCCGACTGATGCCTTTATGGCCATTGGCTGAGAGCGCATCTTTATAGTTGAGCGAACTGTAGTGCACCCGGATCAACACCTCTCCGGCGGGCAGATCATCCAGGGTACGCTCTTCGATAAAGCGGCTAACGCCGTTATCGGTCAGATGAATTCTCATGGCCCGAAATGAAGTCATAACCGTCTCCACTGTTGCACTTTGCCGCAGGCTAACAGGCTGAATCCGACGCCTCTATGCGACCTTGGGTCAGTCGCCGTCAAAGGCACACAGCGTGAACACCGAGTGCCCCGCCTGGCGGATCGCCTGACTGCCGCCGAGGTCCGGCAAATCGACAATGGCGGCACATTCAACGATCTCGGCGCCCAGACGTTCAACCAGCTTGCAGGTCGCCGCCAGGGTTCCGCCAGTGGCGATTAAGTCATCCATAATCACCACACGCTGGCCGGGCTTCAGCGCATCGGCATGTACCTGCAATACCGCTTCGCCGTATTCCAGCTCGTAGGATTCTTCGTAGGTTTCAAAGGGCAACTTGCCCTTTTTACGCACTGGAATAAAGGCGGTTTTCAGTTCATAGGCCAGGGGTGCGCCGAGAATAAAACCGCGCGCATCGATGCCGACAATGGCGTCCAGCGGTTGATCGTAATAATGATGTACAAAGGCATCGATCAACTGACGAAACACCTTGGCATCGGACAGCAAGGTGGTGATATCACGAAACTGCACGCCTGGCTGAGGCCAGTCGGGAACGGTGCGAATATGGTCTTTGGGGTTAAACATTGAGGATTCTCTGCTCTGATCAGCCAATATTGTAACGATCGACCGCAGCGATGACGACCGGCTCGCGGCCATAAAAAAGGGCCCTGCAGGGCCCTGATTCAATGCCTGGCAATTATTGATCAGATCCAGATGTATTTGATCAGCGCCAGCGCAGAGATGATGTAAACCGCAATGTTCACTTCTTTGCCCTTGCCAGCCAGCAGTTTGATAACGGCGTAAGACAGGAAGCCCGCAGCGATACCTTCGGCAATGGAGTAAGTCGCCGGCATCATAAAGGCAGTGATAACCACCGGAGCCGCTTCAGTGATGTCTTTCCAGTCGATGGAAGCGATGGAGGAAACCATCAGCACCGCCACGAAAATCAGCGCAGACGCGGTGGCGTAGGACGGAATCATCAGCGCCAGCGGCGAGAAGAACAGCGCCAGCAGGAAGAGCACAGAAACCGTCACTGCCGTCAGACCACTGCGGCCACCGACGGCGATACCCGCACCACTTTCGATATAGCTGGTGGTGGTAGACGTACCCAGCAGGGAACCGGCAACCGAGGCCGAGCTGTCGGCCATCAAAGCGCGGTTCAGGCGCGGCAGCTTGCCATCAGAATCGAGCAATTTACCTTCTTTGGCCACGGCAACCAGGGTGCCAGAGGTGTCGAACAGATCGACAAAGAGGAAGGCAAAAATAACCGAATACAGACCCAGTTCCAGAGCACCGAAAATATCCAGCTGCAGGAAGGTCGCACCCAGGCCGCTCGGTACCGACGCGATACCGTTGAAGCTGACCAGACCAAAGAACGCACCGACAACGGTGGTGGCCAGAATGCCGATGATGACGCTACCGGTAATGCCACGATGGTGCAGCGCTGCAATCAGGGCAAAACCGAGGAAGGCCAGCACCACCTGAGGTGAAGTGACATCACCCAGGCCCACCAGAGTGGCGTCATTGTTGACGACCACACCGGCACCCTGCAGGCCGATCAACGCCAGGAACAAACCAATACCGACGGCGATACCGGTTTTCATCGAGGCCGGAATGGCATTGATGATCCACTCACGCACTTTAAGGATACTGATCAGCATAAAGATGATGCCCGACCAGAACACGCAGCCCAGGGCAACCTGCCAGCTCTGGCCCATGCCAAAGACCACACCAAAGGTGAAGAAGGCATTCAGACCCATGCCCGGTGCCAGCGCGACCGGATAGTTGGCGAACAGACCCATGATGGCCGTACCCAGCGCTGCAGCAATACAGGTCGCCATAAAGACGGCCTCAAACGGCATGCCGGTCTCGGACAGAATGCCCGGATTGACGACGATGATGTAAGCCATGGTGAGAAAGGTCGAAATCCCGGCCAGCACTTCAGTACGGACATCGGTCCCCAACTCTTTCAGCTTGAAGAGTTTTTCCAGCATTTAAGACTCCTTGGTGACTGCCAGTCGCGGTGGAAAGCAGAGTGACCGGCATGATCGTTGTTATCGTTGGAACCCAGAGCCCAGCGGCCCGGCGAGCGCGGCAAGTTTCGCAGAATTTCCGCGCTCAGGCACCTCTGGACCAATCGGTCAACATTTTGTAAAGCAGGAGCTGTGCCAGAAGCAAAAAGGCACCCAGACCGAATGGTGTGGGTGCCTTTCTGATGGAGCGAAGAGTGTGATCAGTCGCCGTTCAATTGCAGCGTCTTCAAGGTGCGGCTGCGGACCTGTTTGAGCAGTTCCGCATTGTCGATCAGTGACTGACCGTAGGATGGCACCATGGTGGTCAATTTTTCACGCCAGGCCGGTTCAGCCAGACGATCGGCGAAGCAGCGCTCGATGATGTTAATCATCGTCTGAGCAGCGGTTGAAGCACCCGGTGATGCACCCAACAAGGCGGCCAGAGAGCCATCTTTGGTGGCAATCACTTCGGTACCAAACTCCAGCTTACCGCCGGTTTTAGGATCGCGCTTGATGATCTGCACACGCTGACCGGCAATGGCCAGTTCCCAGTCTTCATCGCGCGCTTCAGGATAGAACTTGCGCAGCGCAGCAACGCGTGATTTATGCGACTGCAGCACTTCGCTGATCAGATAACGGGTCAGGTCCATATTGGCCAGGCCAGCACGCAGCATCGGCCAGAGGTTGTTCAGCCGCACCGATTTGAGCAAATCCAGGAAGGAACCTGCCTTGAGGAACTTGGTGGTAAAGCCGGCAAACGGCCCGAACAACAGAGCTTTTTCACCATTGATAATGCGCGTATCGAGGTGCGGCACTGACATTGGCGGCGCCCCCAACGGCGCCTTGCCATAGACCTTGGCATGATGCTTTTCGACCACTTCGGGCTTACGGCACACCAGCCATTGGCCACTGACCGGAAAACCGCCATAGCCGTGGCCTTCACTGACACCGGATTTTTGCAGCAACGGCAAAGCACCGCCACCGGCGCCGAGGAACACAAAGTTGCAGTCCACCGCCTGATAGCCGCCTGCGGCACTTTTCAGAGTAATGGCCCAGGAGCCATCGGCTTTCTGGTTCAGGTCGGTAACTTCGGTATTCAACTTCAGTTCGAAGCCGTCCTGCGTTTCCAGATGCTTCACCAACAGTCGGGTCAATGCCCCAAAATCGACATCGGAACCGTGAGTAACGCGGGTTCCCGCCACTTTTTGGTGCGTATCACGACCTTCCATCACCAGTGGCATCCACTGACTGAGTACGGCCGGATCTTCGCTGTATTCCATTTCGGCAAATAGCGGCTGCGCCTTGAGCGTTTCATAGCGTTTGCGCAAAAAGGCGACGTTGTCGTCACCCCAGACGAAGCTCTTGTGCGGTGCCCGATTAATAAAGGCCTTGGAATCAGGCAAGGCGCCACTTTCCACCAGATAGGACCAAAACTGCAGGCTGACTTCGAAAGCGGAGTTGATGTTCAGCGCCTTGGTGGTGTCGATGCTGCCATCGGCCATCACCGGCGTGTAGTTCAATTCGCAATAGGCGGCATGGCCGGTACCGGCGTTATTCCAACCATCGGTACTTTCCAGCGCAACGGCACTGCCCTTTTCAATCATCAGGATGTTCAGGTTGGGATCGAGTTGCTTCAACAACATGCCCAGGGTGGCACTCATCGCGCCGGCCCCTACCAGGACTACATCTGCTTTGGTTGCGGTCATTACGGTCTCGCCCATGGCTGATAAAAGCGGAGATGAAGCGGGCCGATGGCGAAAGGTCATCCTTGAGCGGCCGTAGTGGAGTGTAGACTCCATGCCCGACTTCGTGATTCTGGACCGCCTGTGGATGCTGTTTTTAAAGCGAGTGTTTGCTAACCCGAAGCATCCGATTTCTTGGCGATCGAGGCGCATTATACGGATTTTGTTATAGAAGTCTTGAATAAAAAGGAGGCAACCGCTCATCCATTTGGCTTATGGACGAGGGTCGGAAATCAATCCAGGTGGCGCCAATAACGCGGTACTCGGGTGGAGATTCGGGTCAGTAATTCGTAGCCGACGGTGTCGATATGCCGGGCCACCTCATCGACACTCAGCTGGGCTCCCCACAGCTGCGCCTGGTCGCCCACCTGAACCTCACCGAGCTCGGTCACATCGACCGTCAGCATATCCATCGACACCTTGCCCACCAGCGGCACGCGCTGACCACAGAGCCAGACCGGCGTGCCATCGGGGGCATGTCGCGGATAACCATCGCCATAGCCAATGGCCAGCGTAGCGATGCGGCTGGGTTTAGTTGCGCGCCAGCGGTGGCCGTAACCGACGCCATCGCCTTCGGGCACATCGCGCACCGCTATCACCGGTGCGGTCAGCGTCATGGCGGGTGTCAGGCCCAGTTGCTCGCCGGTTTTAGCAAAGCCCGGCGAGGCGCCGTAGAGCATAATGCCGGGTCTTACCCAGTCGCGGTGACTGGCCGGCCAGGCCAGAATACCAGCCGAATTGGCAAGGCTTGCCGGAGCATTTTCGACGCCCTGCTCTGCGCGGGCAAAGGCTTCCAATTGAGCTTGGGTAGCGCTGGGATCCACATCATCGGCGGCGGCAAAATGCGTCATCAGGCCAACGGGCTGATCGCTGAGCGCCGACAAGCGTTGCCAGTAATCTATCGCTGACTCAGGCGCCACACCCAGGCGGTGCATGCCGGTATCGACTTTGAGCCAAAGCGATTGCTGGCGCACCAACGGCCCCAAGGATTCCAACTGAGCCAATTGATCAGCCTGGTGCACGACGCTGGTACAACCTAACTCAATCGCCTGACGCGCCTGGTCCGCATCGACCGTGCCTTCGAGCAGGATCAATGGCTTGGTGACACCCTCATCGCGCAACTGTTTGGCTTCACCGAAGGTTGCCAGCGCAAAACCGTCGGCATCGGCTAAGGCCCGAGTGGCGTTAATGGCACCATGACCATAGGCGTCCGCTTTGATCGCCGCCCAGATCCGGCTGTTGGGTGCCAGTTCGCGTACCCGCGCCAGATTGGCAGTCAGGGCACGGGCATCAATGGTGGCGCAAGTTCCCCGGCTCATTCGCTCTGCCAGTCGCCGTATTGGTCGGGCGCCAGGTTTTCGAAGCGGCTGTGCTTGCCGATAAAGGCCAGTCGACAGGTGCCAATAGGACCGTTCCGCTGCTTACCGATGATGATCTCAGCGGTGCCCTTGTCTTTGGAGTCTTCGTTATAGACTTCATCGCGGTAGATAAAGAGGATGATATCGGCGTCCTGTTCGATCGCACCGGATTCCCGCAAGTCGGAGTTGACCGGGCGCTTGTTGGGTCGCTGTTCCAGGCTACGGTTAAGCTGCGACAGGGCCACGATCGGACATTCAAATTCTTTGGCAATGGCTTTGAGGGAGCGCGAGATTTCCGAAATTTCGTTAGTACGGCCTTCGGTAAAACCCTTAATTTTCATCAGCTGCAAATAGTCGACCACGACCAGACCGACATCGCCATGTTCACGCACCAGCCGCCGTATACGACTGCGCATCTCAGTGGGGCTGATGCCCGGCGTATCGTCAATAAACAGCTTGCGGTCTTTGAGCAGGTTGACCGCCTTGGTCAGCTTGGGGAAATCATCGTCGTGCAGCTTACCGGTCCGCACCCGACCCATATCCAGGCGACCCAGAGAAGCAATGGAACGGGTGATCAACTGGTCAGCGGGCATCTCCAGGCTGAACACCACCACCGGCTTTTCCTGATTCAACGCCGCCTCTTCGACCATGTTCATGGCGAAGGTGGTTTTACCCATGGCCGGTCGGGCTGCCAGAATCACCAGATCACCGCTTTGCCAGCCGGTCGTCATGGTGTCGAGGTCGGCAAAACCAGTGGAAACACCGGTCAGGTCGCTGTCGGAATGCAGCAACTCGTCGATGCGTTCCAGCGCCCTATCGACCAGCGGATTGACGTGCACCAGACCGCCCTGATTGGGGCGCTGCTCAGCAATCTGAAATACCTGGCGCTCAGCATCGTCGAGCAGGGTTTCGGCATCGAGGCCACGCGGATCGTAGGCTTTGGAAGCGATGTCGTTGGCGACGCGAATCAGCCGTCGCAGCACCGAACGTTCCTGGACGATCTTGGCGTAGGCCAGCAGATTGGAAATCGAGGGGGTGTTATCGGCCAGATCGTTCAGATAGGCCATGCCACCAACGGCTTCGAGCTGCTTTTCCGTCTCCAGCGCTTCGCCCAGGGTGATGACATCGAGCGGCTGGGTCTGGTCCGACAGCTTCATCATCATGCGGAAAATCTGCCGGTGCTCGCCGCGATGAAAATCGTCCGGCATCAACACTTCGGCAACACCGTCCCACTGACTGTTGTCGATCATCAAGGCACCCAACACCGACTGCTCCGCCTCCAGCGAATGCGGTGGCACGCGCAAATTGGCAACATCGTCGCCAGCGAACAAATCGTCTTCTAAAGCATCAGTCATGGGGTACGGCGGTATGGCTAAAGTGGGCGGTTATGGTAGCGGGTTGGGGGGAAAATTGGGAGACGCTAGACGGGAAACGAGAGACGCTTTTAGCGGCAAACGTTTGACGGGAGTGGTACGCCGCCCGGACGTGAGACGCAAAGTGCGTTTTGCACCTTCACTGGTTTGGAACAGGTGGTGGCAATAAAAAACGGGAGCCGGGAAACACCTAAATGGCGTCTACCGTCTCCCGTTCAGCGTCAAGCAATGGGCGCTAGGCGCCCATTAATCACGCCTCTGGTACGACAATAATATGCACTTCAGCGTCGACATCCGGATGCACCTGGATGGCGATGTTGTATTCGCCAGTGGCACGGATCGGACCTTCGGGCATACGCACTTCAGACTTGCTGACTTCAACGCCGGCAGCGGTGATCAGGTCAGCGACATCGCGCGGACCGATAGAACCGAACAGCTTGCCTTCGTCGCCCGCGTTAGCGGCAACGGTGACTTCGATTTCAGCCAGTTTCTCAGCGCGCTGTTGGGCTGCTGCCAGTTTTTCGGCTTCAGCTTTTTCCAGTTCAGCACGACGCTCTTCGAAGTACTTAACGTTGTCTTTGCTTGCCGGCACTGCCTTGCCTTGCGGCACCAGGTAGTTGCGGGCATAACCGCTTTTGACGTTTACGGTGTCACCCAGAACACCCATCTTGCCAACTTTCTCAAGCAGGATAACTTCCATCTCGCTTACCTCATTTATCGTCCTGATCCGGCTGTTTTGCCAGTCGCGCCCGGAAATCGACAGCGCCATCGGCAACGGCTACCAGAACCAGTAACGGTAACATGAACTGATTGAACAGGATGATGGCCAAATAAAACGCCACCAACCATTGCCCACCCAATTTCTGTCTGGTCACTAAAGCGTGAACCAGCGCTGCCCCGGCAAAAACCAAAGGCAGCAATAACAACAACAAAGCCGCAGGCTGTAACCACCAACTGACGATGATCGCGCCCAGCAACAGCCACAAGGGCCGTCCGCCGATGCGCAGGCGGTGGAACTCAGCACGCAGGCCACCGGGGTTATAAAGCCCGGCTTGCCAATAACGCGCCAGCAGTACACACAACAGCGCTTCGAACACCTCAGCCGTGACCACCAAATAGGCGGCGTATGGCTTGATGGCTTCGAGCACCTGCCAGCCCATCTGCTGCGGATCGGATGCCATCACAGCCTGTATCTGGCTGACGATAGCGGCAAACCGATCGCCCATCAGTTGCTGCGCGATGATCGCCAGAACGATGCCCAACGCTGCTGCAACCAGCAGCAAGGCAGACCAGTCCTGACAGCGTCGCATGGCCAGAGCCAGGACGGCGGTCAACGGCAGAACCAAGAGGGGCAGCACCATGCCCGTCAGTTGCCAGCTCACCAGAGCGCCAGCCATAGCGGCCAGCAGTACTCGTGTGCCGGCGGTAGCACCTTGTCGCAATGCGACCAGTGCCACCAGTGCCGCGCTGAGTGCATAAAGCATCGGCAGCACGGCCAAACCTGCGGCGAGAACTCCTGCGTTCAATCGGCTTTTCATCGCAAAGCGAGCAAAGCCCAACATAAGCAGGAACCTCCCCTTACCCGACGATCTTACTGATGGCTGTCGGTGTAAGGCAGCAAAGCCAGGTAGCGAGCACGCTTGATCGCCGAAGACAGCTGGCGCTGATAGCGGGCACGGGTACCAGTGATCCGGCTCGGTACGATCTTGCCGGTTTCAGTGATGTAACCTTTCAACAGGTCTACATCTTTGTAATCGATTTCCTTGATGCCTTCTGCAGTGAAACGGCAGAACTTACGGCGACGGAAAAAACGGGCCATAACAATGCTCCTTTAACTTAGGCTTCGTCAGCCTGCTCGGTGGATTGGTCGTCCAGGTCAACGTCATCGTCTTCGACGTCGTCATCCTGTTCAGAGCGAGTGCGAGCAACGGCAGCCTGAGCTTCATCTTTCGCTTTCTTGGCTTCGACGCTCTTCATCATCGGAGAGGCTTCAGTCACAGCGTCCTTACGGCGCATGATCATGTTGCGGATGATGGCATCGTTAAAGCGGAAGGTGCTCTTCAGATCGTCGATGACTTCGTTGTCAGCTTCGATGTTCAGCAGCACGTAGTGAGCTTTATGAGCATTGTCGATCGGGAAAGCCAGTTGACGGCGGCCCCAATCTTCCTGGCGGTGTACTTTGCCGCCTTTGTCGGTGATGACCGAGGTGTAGCGCTCGATCATGGCCGGTACCTGTTCAGACTGGTCAGGATGAACCAGCAGAACGATTTCGTAATGACGCATAGGATCTCCTTGCGGGTTATACAACCTCCTGTGGCAACACCACAGTAAGGTAAGGAGTTAACGCACGACGCCTTTATACATAGCTTGTATACATAGCTTGGCGAAGGCACAACTACCCCCGGCCAGACAGCCGGGAGGGCGCGGATAGTATAGAAAGCAACACGGATAATCAAGCGCTAAAGGCCGGCTGGCGCCGGTTCGGGCGCTATTCAGCAGGCTTCTGGTCAGGCGGCCTGGGAGGTGTTGCCCGCAGGGAGCACCTGACGATAGTTGACCGCCTCGATGCCATCACTTAACCAACGCCGCAGTGACGACGCCAGATAATAGCGGTGATCGTGCGGATGAATCGACAGCCTCAGCGCTCGCTGTGACGTAGCGAGACGGCGATTGAGTCCGTTCCAGAGTCGTAAGCTGGGTACTCGCCAGCGAGCGTCTGCTTCGAATCCCGCCAGGGGCAAGGCGTGAAAACGGCCGGCGTGGAGATCATGAAAACCGGCGGTGCTCTCCAGGTAATGAAATGGAAGATGTCGCCGCGCCGCTGCGGGGAGTTTCCCCAAAGCCCAGGCAGGCGGGACGTAGAGTTCAGGCGATTGGAAATCATTGTCGGTAAACCATTGGTAGTTGCGCTGCACCAGCTCAATCAATTCAGCTTCGCTCAGCGACAGATGTTCGGCCGCCTGCCGCGACACCAAAGTCGAGTGCAGACGATGATAAAGCGTCGAGATGCGACGCACTCGGTGCCGCCAGCCGTGGCCGGCCAGCTCGTAACCTTGCTGTTGCCAGCGACGCAGTTGCGCCAGTTGCTGCGGCTGCCAGTCCAGACCCGGCACCACCAGCAGCGTTAAATTGGCCGGTTCTATATCGGCCAGCCAGTTGTTCAGCCACCAGGCCACCTCATCCAGGGTGTCGGGCATAACGTCGTGCAGGCTGACAATGGCGGGCCGGGTTTTCATAGATGCTCGGTAATAACGTCCAACCACAGATCGAGGTTGGCCTGGTTATGCTGGACGACCGCCTGACGCGCCAGGCGCGCTCTGGAGGCCACTTCAAATTCACTCAACGCCATGGCGCGCTTGAGCACGGCGGTAACGTCTTCTGTGCCGTCCTTGACCACCAGTGTCTGGGCCAGTTCCTGCCAGTCGGCGATACCACAGGCATCGCTGACCACAACTAAACGCTGACGCGCCATCGCTTCCAGTGCGATGGTGCCAAAACTCTCCACGTGGCTGGGCAGAATCAAAGCATCGTGGGCGTCCATGGCCGCGAGCAGCCCCTCACGATCCAGCCAACCAATATAGTCGACATTGGGCAACTCGGCGGCAGCGGCTTCTACCAAGGCGCGCTGCGGACCGTCCCCGGCAATGGCGAAACGCAGCTGCGGCAACGCCCGGGCAGCCTCCAGTAAGCCTTCGAGATTTTTCTCCGCCGCCAAGCGACCGGCGAACAACACCGAACGCACGCCACTGGGCGCGCGCGGTGGCTCACGCTGCAAAAACAACGGACTGACCGGCGTACCCATCAAGGCCGCCTGAGCAGCACCAATGCGCTCGGCAATGCCGACCATTTCCTCGGAGTTCGCCAGGACCACATCGGCGTTGCGGAAAATCAGCCGGTTGCTGACTTCGAAATAACCGCGCGTCAAAGAGCCCTGAACCTTATTCCAATAAAGCTCGGTCAGTTTTTCATACCAGGTATGAAAGCCGACCACGACGCGCGCGTTCAACTGTCGGGCATAGCGGGCGCCAAACATGCCAAACAGACCCGGCGTCGGGATCACCACCACGTCCGGCGCAAAGGCTTCCATCTGCTGGCGCAATTGCAACAGATTGGGAATACAGAACTTCTGAGTGGCATCACCGGGCAAGGGCAGCATCCAACCGCCCTGCCACTGACCATCGACAATGGCTGGCGAAATGATGTCGATCTGCTCGACCCAGGGACCGAGGTGATGCATCAGATCCTGATAGTAAGCACCCACGCCATTGCGGTGCGGCGCAGCATCGGAAACGATCAACACCCGGCGCGGTGCACTCTCGGATGAACGGTGTGGCTGCAACGCCAGGGAAGACTGTTCACGCATCAGGCCACCTCCTGGATAACACCAGCCTGAGCACAGTGGGCATCAAAACGATGCGCGACTTCATCCCAGCGCACATTAAACGCCTGCTGCTGATACTGATGGCCGCTGCGGTATTGCTGCGCCTGCTCGACTTCAGCGTCCAGCGCCGCGCGATAGGCCGGCGTCATGGACAAGCCCAGAGCGACCAGCAACTGACTGACGGTGCCATCGAGGTCCGCGGTCAACTGTTGCATCGGCACCAGACGGGCATTCGGATTCTCGCTGCAGAACAAATCGATATCGCGGTAATAACCCGCCAGCATACCGACGATGCGCTGCTCAAAAGCCGGGGTAAACCGCGGCCCGTGAAACAGTTGCCAGCCCGGCAACAGCGAGCTGAGCTGAGACGGCAGCGTCTTTTGCGCCGGGCGGATGCACAGCGCGAAATCGGCATCGGGGAACTGCTGACGCAAGCTGGTCAGCCAGGAGGCAAAAGATGGGTTCTTGCACAGATAACGACGCTCAGCGCCATGCCGCACGCCATGAAAGTACAGATGCTTCTGGATCATGCGTCGGTAAAAGCGCATCAGCGTCTGTTTGCGCCGGGTCGGCATGGCGGAATCGAAACGCACCAGCCGCCATAAAGACGCTTCTTCAGGAAAGAGCACCACCACCAGAAAACAGCCATTGACCGGCAGCAGCGACAGAAAATCTTCTTCCGGCTCGTTCAGGCCCAACTGGTGGATGGCATCCATCTGCTTAAGGAAGGGTAAACGAACCTTGCCAAAGAGGCGCGCCACTGGGCTCAACACCCAACCCAACGCACGCATCAGATAACGCTCGGTAATGCTGGGCGCAAAGATGCACTCCCAGGTGCGCATCGAAGTCAGCTCTTCATGATGCGATAACACCCGATGCAGATGGGTCGTGCCGGAACGCGGCACGCCGGAGATAAAGACCGGACGACGCACGGCAACCTGACGGTAACGGCGAAAAAAGATCTCGTCACAAAGAAAGCCGAACCAGTGCACCACCTGCAACAAGGTCAAAGCAGGCACCGCCAGCAGGTACATCAATGCCCGCTTGGGCAGCCGACGCCAGCCGCCATACGGCAGGTATTTCAGCGTCCAGAGGCAAATCAACAGCCATTGTCCCAAGGCCAACTTAAAGCCGTGACCCATAGCGCTCCCCTTCTTTACCGGTGGATTGCTCGGAACGGTAGCGGCGCTCCATGTCATTTCCATGACAATGCCGTCACGCGGCGGTCATGGTGGCACACTGACCGCCGCTTCGGCTAACTCACGACGTTCGCACTCATAACCCCAGCTTGCCCGTCAGCGCTTCAATTTCCGCCTGCCACTGCGCCTGCTTCTCTGGCTTCTGGTGCTTGGGCTTGCGCGCCTGATCGTCATGCAGTTGCTGCTCCAGCCAGGCCAGACGGGCCAATAAGGCGTCGTCATCAACCTCGTCAATCGACACTGGCTGGGACGACCCAGCAGATGACGACTCAGCCACCGGCTCTGTTGACGATCCTGCTTCCAATAACCGATAGAAAGGCTCGGGACCATCCACCTCGCTCAGTTGACCGTCATGAATCCACCACCAGCGGGTCGCCACGGCATCCAAAAAGGCGCGGTCGTGGCTGGTCATGAACACCGTCAGCTCGCTGCCGCAGAGCGACTCGATCAGTTCGTCACGACCATCCAGATCCAGGTGGTTGGTCGGCTCATCGAGCATCAACACGTTGGGGCGCTGCAAACGGAAATAAGCGAACATCAGCCGTGCTTTTTCGCCACCGCTGAGCGTCTCTACAGGCTGATCGAAGCGATCGTAAGGCACGCCGGCATTGAGCAGGGTTTGACGAATCGTCTCGTCCGGTCCCTCCAGGCGTTCACGCAGCCAATCGAAGCGGCCTTGTTTAATGTCCATGCTCAACAGCAACTGATCGTAATACCCCAGCTGCACGCGCGGGTTCCAGCGGATATCGCCGATGTCCGTCTCCAGCGCCGCTATCATGCGTTTCAGGGTGGTCGACTTACCGACGCCATTGACGCCAAGTAAAGCAATCCGATCACCAGGACGTGCATTGAGAAACTCACTATAGATCGAGCGTGATCCGTCTCCCGGCAACGCAATCTGCGCCTCCTCGAGCACCACCACCTGGCGTGCCGACAAGCCTTCTTCGGGCAGCGCCAGCGCCAGCCCCGTACCTTGGCTGACAAAAGTCAGGTCCGACTTAAGCCGCTCAACGCGTTTTTCCATCGACTTGGCTTTGCGCGACAGATCTTCGTTGTCGTAAGTGTGTCCCCAGTGCGCCAGCCGCTTGGCCGATGCCTGCAGACGCGCCACTTCTTTTTCTTCCTGCGCCCGCCGCACTCGCGCTTGTTCATCAGCGTCATCCAACGCCTGGCGTGCGGGGTCAAAGGGCAGATCGAAGCAATAGAGGCGCTGATCGCGTAGAAACCAGGTCTGAGTACAGAGGCTGTTGAGCAGGTAACGATCGTGCGACACCATCACCCAGGGCAGGGTTTGCGATTGCAGCCACTGGCGCAGCAGTGTCAGGCTGAGAATGTCCAGATGGTTGCCCGGCTCGTCGAGCAGCAACACATCCGGTTCAATCAACATAGCGCGCGCCAGCAACAGCAGGTTCTGCTGGCCGCCACTGAGCGACTCGACCGATTGTTCCATCTGTTCAAGGCTGAAACCCAGCTTGTGCAGTTCGGCTTCAGCGCGGAAGGCTTCTTCCAGCCGACGGGCTGCCGGAATCGCCGCTGCAGCGGCCGCACGCAACGACACCGCCCGCAACTCAACGGGCACAAACTGCTCAACCCGGCCAATCACCAAATTACGCCGCACCTGGCGGCGACCCGCATCGGGCTCAAAAACACCGGCCATCAAAGCCAGCAGACTCGACTTACCCGAGCCGTTGTGGCCCACCAAACCAATACGGTCGCCACTGTTCACAACCAGGGATAAATCGGCAAAGAGGGGCTTGGCATCCAGACTCAGGGATACCTCGGAAAGCGATAACAAAGCACTCATATCAACGTCCTATGAAAAATTCATCGAGGACGCCGAAGTAGGCGGGAATAATTAGCCGTTCGACGTCCGTTTAGTTCGGAAAGGACGTCGCAGCCGCGTCTGAGAGGCAATGTGGGCGGCCGAAACGGCACAGACTCACAATCATCTGGGGGCTCCTCTGTTGGCGGTGAATGGAAAAAGGGGCGGTCAGTCTAGTCAACAAATACAAACCGGCAAAGCTGGCCTCGGCCAGCGGCACGGGCAATTCGCTAAACCCTTGAATTTTTTGGAAAAAAGAAAGGTGGCTATTGTTGACACCCCCGCAATTTTACGGATAATACGCGGCCGTTACGGAGGCTATGTAGCTCAGTTGGTTAGAGCACAGCATTCATAATGCTGGAGTCGCTGGTTCAAGTCCAGCCATAGCCACCATCCTCCTGGTGGGCCGTCGCCAAGCGGTAAGGCAACGGGTTTTGATCCCGTCATGCGCAGGTTCGAATCCTGCCGGCCCAGCCATTTTCATTCCCCGCATCTCCTCTGTTACGCCTGATTATTGGGCCGTCGCCAAGCGGTAAGGCAACGGGTTTTGATCCCGTCATGCGCAGGTTCGAATCCTGCCGGCCCAGCCACCTTCTCTTTCACTCAACAGACCGTTATTGTCGGTTCAGCTTGATGTCGGAGAACAGTCATGAATCCTCAGTCCCCCCATCTGATCAGCGCCAGTGAGCTAAAAGCTCAGCTCGACAATGACCAGCCGTTGGTTTTACTCGATTGCCGTTTTGACTTAAGTGCTCCCGAAGCCGGTGAACAGGCATACCGCCAGGGCCATCTGCCTGGTGCTTTTTATGCCCATCTGGATCGCGACCTGTCAGGGCCAATTGAAGCCGGCGTCACCGGTCGTCATACCCTGCCCGACCCAGCCAGTCTGCAAGCGCGTTTGCGTGCCTGGGGCCTATCGGCCGATTCCACCCTGGTAGTCTACGACGCCAATAACGGGCCCTATTGCGCCCGCGCCTGGTGGCTGGCGCGTTGGGCTGGGTTAACCGATGTGCGCGTATTGGACGGCGGCATGAAAGCCTGGCTCGATATAGACGGCGACATCGACAGCAACCTGCCGTCACCACCGGTCAGTAGCGAGCTCAGCGTGCAATGCCCGTCCGACTGGGTAATCGATGTCGATACCCTGCAACAGCAACTGGCCGAACTGACTCTGATCGACGCTCGTGCCGCCGCCCGTTACAGCGGCGACACCGAACCCCTGGACCCCATCGCCGGTCACATTCCTGGCGCCTATTGCGTCGACTTCACCGCCAACCTGGATGCTGACGGTCGTTTTCTCGATGCCACCACCTTAAAGCAGCGTTTTGAACCACTACCGGATTCCAACCCCTGGGTCTGCTACTGTGGCTCTGGCGTGTCGGCCTGCCACAACATCCTGGCGATGGCGATCGCCGGCGTACCGCAACCAAAACTCTACTCCGGCTCCTGGAGCCACTGGATAACCGACAGCCACCGCCCTATTGAAACCGGACTGACTAAGGAACCGCTCTAATCATGCCCGCCCGTCTACTGCTACTTTGCCTGCTGACACTCTTTGCCGGACCTGCCCTGGCCCAATCGCATTTCAATATTCTGGTCTATCACCACGTCGCTGAAGACACCCCGGCCAGCACTACCGTGAGCCCGGCCACCTTTCGCGAGCACCTGCAATACCTGCGTGACAACAACCACCCGGTGATCGCCATGCAAACCGCGCTCGATGCCGTGCGTAATAATGAAGAGTTGCCCGATGGCGCCGTGGTCATTACCTTCGATGACGCCTTCAAAAACATCTACACCAACGCCTTTCCTTTGCTGCAGGAATTCGACGCTCCCTTCACCATTTTTGCGGCCACCGATCCAATTGATCAGGGTTTCAACGACATGCTCAGTTGGGACCAGCTGCGCGACATGCAGGACTGGGGTGCGACCATCGCCAACCACAGCCGCGATCATGACTACATGGTGCGTCACAGCCCGCGCGACAACGCCTGGCGCGAAACCATGGCGAAGAACATCCGCCACGCTCAGCAGCGTCTGGAAGCCGAGCTCGGTGATGATATTCCACGCTGGTTTGCCTACCCCTACGGCGAATACAGCGAAGGGTTGAAGTCGATTTTGCAGAACGAAAACTTCGTCGGTTTTGCCCAACATTCCGGCGGTGTTTACAGCGGCAGCGACTTCCTCGCCCTGCCCCGCTTTGCCGCCGCCGGCAACTATGCCCGCCTGGAAACACTGAGCACCAAACTGAACAGTCATCCGATGCCGATCGACCTGGCGTCCATACCGGACATGCCAACCACTGAAGCCCAACCCAGCATGACCGTCCGCGTCGACGACACCTCCGATATGAGCCGCGCCCTGAACTGCTTTGTCGACAGCAGCTGGCAAGATGCGCAATGGATCGACGACCAGCAATTCAGCTTGAGCGCACCACAACCACTCGGCAGCGGCCGCCACCGCTTCAACTGTACCGCCCAGGCGCGCAGCGGCGATTTCTTCTATTGGTACTCGCAGCCTTGGCTCGTTGTTGAAGAATAAGAGCTGAAGAGTAAGAGCTGAAGATTGAGCGCTGAAAACCAGCCCCGACTGCGAATCAGCAGACATAAAAAAAACCGGCCCAAAAGCCGGTTTTTTATAACCCGAAACCAACCGATCAATCGGGAATTTCGTAGTCCAGCACCTCAACCCAATCATTGCTGTCGGGCAGACGCTCCCAAACGGTACCCACTTCAGAGATTTCCAACAGCTCGATAATGCTCGGGTCCAATCGCTCCATACAATCGAGCGGTGCGACACAGGCAGCGTCTTCTTCCATCAAAAAATCGTCGGTTTCAAAACCACTGTAAAAACGAAATCCCGTATCGTTAGCATGCTGCGCTTCTTCTTTATAAAAGAAGCGGATGGGCAACGGACGTTCGTTCAGAATCAAACTGGATGCCAGGCAGAGATAACCACTGTGTTGGCTGGGGCTCTGCTGGATGGTGCTGACCTGAGCTTGCATATAACAAACAACCTCGTAAACGCGGCGTGTATCGGTAGATCCAAAGGGCGGCGGATTATAAGCAAGCCAAACCAAAATGCATCCCGTTTGGGCCGACCGAGCGGTCAGAAAATAACGGCGCGTTTAGAATCAAGCAGTTATAAATGTAATTTTTTGTAACATTACCAAAAACCCCAGGACAGCAAAGCCACTGCCACTGGGGTAACCAATGGATCAGGCCAACTGGGTTTCCTGGTTATCGAGTTCCACCGCATCGAAAATCTGCTCAAGGATGTCCGGGATGGCCGACTGAACACGGCTCCAGCTCGGCATAAAGGGCGTCGCCATGGGGTTTTCCAGAAACTCCTGGCCGGCGCTCATCACATTGCGGGCAAACAGTTCGACGGCTTCCTCTTCGGCGTGGCGGTCCAGCGTCAGGCCGTTGAAAATAGCGTCGTTGTAGTAGGTTTCGATGTAATCCAACGCCACCCGGAAGTAAGTGGCTTTGATGGTGCGGAAATGCTCTTCGGTAAATACCAGGCCCTGGGTCGCCAGTTTGCGGAAGATCGCCTTGGCAATGTCGCGCGACATCTTCGACAAGCCTTTGCGGGCATCTTCCGGGCTCAGCGGCTGGTGCTTGTGGTCGTAAACCGAGGCTACGTTGACCTGACAGATACTGCGCGGACTGTAATTGCGATGCAGCTCCGCCAGGACGCCCACTTCCAGGCCCCAGTCGCTGGGAATGCGCAGGTTACGCAGCACATCAGTACGCAGGCTGAATTCTCCCGACAGCGCATAGCGGAAGGAATTCATATATTCGAGGAATTCGTTTTCGCCCTTAACCATCTTCAGCGCGCGCAACAAGGGCGACACCAGCAAACGGCAGACACGGCCGTTCATCTTGTTGTCGGCAATGCGCGAGTAATAACCTTTACAGAACTGATAGCGATAAGCCGGATTGGCGACCGGATAAATCAACCGCGCCAGCATGCCGCGATCGTAGGTTTTGATATCACAGTCGTGCATGGCCACCGCCTTGGCGCGGTTGGCCGCCAGGATATAACCGTAGCAGTACCAGACGTTACGGCCCTTGCCTAACTCAGTTGGCGCCAGGCCCTTGCTGGCCAGCAAGCGATCCACCGCCTGCAAACGAGGACCATCGTTCCACAGAATGCGCACCGGTTGCGGCAGGCGACCAAAATACTCCTGAGCGTGGCGAAACTGATCCCGGTCAGCCCGGTCCAGACCGACCACCACCTCATTCAGATAAGGCACCTGCTTCAATTCCTGGACGATATTTTCCAGTGCCGGCTGCTCTAACTCCGAATAGAGGGAGGGCAGCACCAGGGCCATAGGATTCTGGTGAGAGAAACCGGTTAACTCCTTTTCCATGGATTCGACCGGACGGTCGATCAGGTTATGCAGATTGGCAATCAGGCCATTTTGAAAAAAATCGCTCATAACAGGGGCTCCTTGGGGATAAAACGCTCAAGCAGGTCCAGCATCGCTCGATTCCAGCCAGCTGGGCCGGGCTCGGGCGCCTGGATGACATCAACAACGGTTTCCGGTCGGGGTTCGCCATGCGCCGGTGGAATACGCACAGCCAGGTCGGCGGCGGCGAGCATGGCGTCATCGTTACCGCCATCCCCCAGAGCCACACTACGCACCGTCCTGGCATCACCCAACTGACTCAATAAATGCTGTAACGCAGTGCCTTTGTCCGCGCCATTAGCCAGATGCAGAAATCGTCCGCCTTCGAGTAACTGCACTCCCTGCGCCGCCACGGCCTCTTTAAAGGCATCGCGTCCGGGGAAGTGTTCGGGCCAGAACACCGGCAGCGCACCTTCGCGCTGGCGCGCCAGGCGAGACTGTTCGAGAGACAGGCCGGTCCAGTTGGATACGTCCTGGTCGCTGGCTTCGTGAAAGCCAATCGCCGGTGCGCCCAGTTCACCGCGTACGCGTTCAAAGACGCTGATCAATTCTGCAAAGGGACGGCCAAGTGACTGCCACTGCGTCGGTGACTGACGGTCATCGACAATGACAGCGCCGTTTTCACAGCCAGCCAGCGGTGCCAGATAAGGAATTTCCTCGCGCAGCGCCTGCCATTCCAGCCGTGTTTTGCTGGTCATGGCAATCACCGGTATCGAGCGTTCGGCCAGCGCACGTAAAGCTGGTTCAGCCGCGCGCCAGTCGTAGCTGTCGTGGTCGAGCAAGGTGCCATCTAGGTCGGTAAAACAAGCCCAGGTGTCGCTCATGATTCAGTCTCCCGCCAAAGTGGTAAGCCGGGGCGTTGCCGATCATCGAGGGGCACTACCACATCGGCCTGCTCGCCCAGAGTAGCCAGACCGTGCCGGGTCAAGCGCTCATAGTGCTGAATAAAGCGGCGCAGCTGATCGTCGTTCATCACGCCGCTGCCACCCCGGCCGCGCAAGGCCTCTTCCTGACGCCGACGCCAGTCGAAGACCTGCTCAAAACCCGGCGCTTTGAGCACGATCAGCGCGTCGAGTGATGCAAACAGATGTTGATAGGGTCCGGCCAACTGATCGTTGACATAACGCCGCCAGTCACCCTTGGGGTCTTCTTCACGCTCCAGCCTGTTGATCGGCGCTTCGAGCGCCGCTTCTGGCTGGGCCGTCATCGCCACGCACCAGCCTTCAAAAATCAGCATATCGGGTGGCTCGGCCAGCACCGGCCAATCGGCCTGCGGATGGCGGTCATCATGGGACTTATCGAAACGGGGTAAGGCTTTGGCGCCAACGCCGTGACGCACCCAATGCAGGATGGTTTCGCCCAAGGCGAGATCATGAGTTCCCGGGACGCCCCGGGTTGCCAACAAAGGGTGTCGCTGGGCCGCCAGGCGCTGTCGCCCAGCCTGCGGCAAATACAGATCATCAATGGAGAGGATGGCGACCGTCAGCCCCTGCTGTTCAAGCTGCCACTTCAACACCTCGGCCAAGGTCGATTTACCCGAGCCCTGAGTGCCCTGAATACCCAGAATGGTCGGCCGACGCTGCAACAGCCAATCGGCCAGCGGCTGATAAAGACGATCGTGATAATCGCTCAGTTCAGCAGGTAAGGACGACCGGGCCAGAAAAGCGCTGAACGCATCAGTAGTAGCCAACCCCATACCTCCCCTGAATTCAGTTCATGTCGACAGCTCGAATTGACAACCTTTGTCATCAACCAAACCACAACCTCTATTCAGGGTAGAGCAAAATATCGGCCAAGCGGACAGGCCTTGGAGAGGCCTCTCGACGCACCAAAGAAGTGCAAAAAGAAAGGAGCGCACCGAGACGAGCCTATGCAGGCCTCGTTTTAGTGCGCGGAAGACTTAACGGTTGTTACGTTGGCGTTTCAGCGCCTCAAACTGCTCGACCATGTCGTCCATGGCAGCAGAATCGTAGGGCATCAAACCACTGACGATCAGCTTTTTGGAACCCGTTCCGACGACTTTGCCAGCAGCGGTGATATTGAACTCGAAATGCACATCAGCGCGCTTACCATTCACATCAAGACTGGTATTGGCCAGCTCCAGATCCGGGTCCTGGATATCCAAATGGTTCAATTCAAACGCCATGCTTTCGTAAATCACCAGCGGACGCTTGGGGTTAAACATAACGCCGTGCTTTTCCATCAACGGCACCATAATAAAGGGGAAGTTATGGCCCGAGAACGCCACATAACGGCGTGTTAGCTGTTCAATCAGGGCAGAGTCATGGCTGGTCTGACCGCCGTGCTCCAAGTGCAGATAGGCTTTGCCATCGGTGTCCTGAACGTCAATAACGCCTTCGTCCACTTCCGGAAAGACCAGGGGCACGTTATCGCCGACCATGCCGGAAAAACGCACCGCCATGCGCTCACTGACACCGTAACGCTCCAGCACCAAGGCGAACAATAAATCGCCGGGCACACAGAAGCGTTTGGCATCCGGGTTATGGATGGGATTGAAATCACCGGCGACATCCTTGGCAAAATTGCTGGCCTGTTCGGCACTGATCAGGACATAACCGTCTTGTTTGCGGTGAAAAGGATCAAGAAACACGAAAATCGCTACCTATATGACACAGTTTGAGCATGTTCGCCTATTGTGACGACTGCCGTTGCACTATAAAGCATCTAGCCAGGAAAAGATTTGTGAGCAAATATCACTACCAGGCTCTGACAAACCGGGTTACTGCGACTTTTAGGACACAATAGACTCAACCGTTAAAGTTGGGTTTTCCATCGGCAACAAATGTCTCTGCTGCGGTATATCGATAAATTCTCCCTCAGGCAACAGACGCTGTAAGCGTTGCCAACTCGCCTCAGGCAAGAACAGCGACGGCTTGGCGCGGATCACCCTTACTGGCATGGATAGCCGCTTCAACTCACGCCATACCGCATCTATGCCCATATAGTTGGCAACTTCCCATTCACGACTGAACTGCAGTTGCACACCGTCGGTGGTCGGTTCTAGAAGACCATCCAAGAGCACGTTCAGATGCTCATCCGACAGATAACGATAAGCGCGGTGACTGCGATAAAAACGCCAGGCGGCTACGCGATCAGGCCAAGACCCGGGCGACATCAGCGTGGTTTTAATCAGTTGAGTCCGAGCCAACACGGCCTTCGGCAACTGACGAGCCAGGGTCGCCGCCCAGGCGCTTTGCAGCACCGGCTCAATCAGCACCAGGCTGTGGAACAGGTCTGGACGTGCAGCTGCTGCCATCACGGTGGTGGTTGCTCCCATCGAATGGCCAATGCCAACGACAGGGCCCGGTGCCGTGGCATCCAGAAAACGCACCAGATCGCGAGCATACTGGCTACAACGCAGCCTTCGTGCCGGCTGGCGGGGTTGGTCTGGCCAGAGTGCGCGATTATCCAAAGCGGTCAGCGAATAATGCGACGACAAGGCCGCCAATAAAGGGCGATAAGCCGGAACCGGAAAGCCGTTGGCCGCATAAAAGTGAGCAAGGAGCTGTTGGTTCGACTCAAACTGCCAATAAGAAGCGCGTTCACCAGCCAGCTGAATCGGCTGTCGTTCTGCTTCCATCAGGCCAGATCAGCAGAGGTCGGCAAAGATGGAAAAGCACCGCGCTTAGCAACAGCGAAGGAGCCGGCGCGTACCGCTCGGTCCAGAATCGCCGCCCAATCCGGCTCTGCCGGCTCACACAAGGCCGCTATGACAGCGCCACAGAACGCGCCTCCGGCGGCTGTGACATCGACCACTTTAACCTTTGGCGGTTGTTGCGAATGACGTCCCTGGCGAGTGATGACCTCGGCGCTGTCAGCGCCATCGGTAATAAACACCGCCTGAGCCCGATGCTGGAACGCCAGCTCCAGAAACTTCTGTTCAGCGTCAGTTTCCCACAGCAGCGCCAACTCCTCGCGATTCACCTTGATCACATCGGCACGAGTCAGCATCGCCTTGACCGGTTCGCGGTAGTTGTTCCCGCCCGGCCACAAACCCAGACGCAGATTAACGTCGAAACTGATCAAATTACCGGCGTCAAGACAGCGGTCGACAAACCCCAGATGGACTCGTCGAATATCAACTTCGGTCAGAGTATTAGAAGCAACATGCACCACCCCCGGTTCAAACTCACCAGGGCTGGGTAATTTGTGAGCGGGCAACAGCAGATCGGCACTGCCGCTGCGATAAAAGCGAAAATCCGGCCGGCCCTGATCATTCAAGGAAACCAGGGCCAGGGGCGTTGGCGCATCGGTGGAGCGCAGGTAACGGGTGTCGACGCCATAGTGGGCCAGTGCCTGCTTCAGATAAGGACCAAACCGATCACGCCCGACCTGGCCGATAAAATGGCTTTTCACCCCAAGGCGGGCAGCCGCTACAGCCACATTGGCCGGCGCGCCTCCGGGATAAAACAAGGCCCCGGGAATAACCAGACCATCTTCAACCACACCCTGCTGATGCAACGCATCGACGAGCAGTTCACCAAAGGCGTATAACGGCTTCATTCAATTTCCTTAACTCACGACCGGCGGCAGGGGCAGAATTGTCGCATTCCACCCTGAAACTGTCGATCTCAGCGCTCGGCGATATGGGACCAAAGGATGCATCTGGGCGTATTGCAATAGCGACCGCTCATGGCCATAGTCGTGACATTTGAACGGTGGGCGATATGGAAATTGTGTTGATTGCAGCCGTCGCCGTTGTGGTTTTGATCATGACGGCAGACTTATTGCGGATGCTGGGGCGGCGTTATCTGACGCGAATCAACTTAAGAAAACGCAACCACCGCCGATGAGCTATATTAGAAAACCAAAGACAGGCTATTAAAGTAGGAAGTGGCGTCCCGTAGGGGACTCGAACCCCTGTTACCGCCGTGAAAGGGCGGTGTCCTAGGCCACTAGACGAACGGGACCCGTCAGCAGGCGGCGAACTCTAAGGACGCCTCCTTTAACTGTCAAGCACCGGTTTTACCGGGCTCGGCGACACCCTATTTTTGCATTACACTGAATAGTGCATGAAAGGAACAAACCGTTCCTTTCAAGATGATGGAACGGTTCATGGGCATCGATATAAAGGTTTTGCTCTCCATAGCGGCGGTCATCATGGTCGTTGTGATGCTGGTGGCCATGATGATTACCCAGGGTCGCCATCGTCATCAGGCCGCCGTCCGTGAGCAACTGCAAAACCTCAACACCCAGTTCCGCAAACTGAATAACGTCTTACGCAGTCTGCCCGAAGGTTACCTGTCGGCCGAATTACGCGACTTTATTTATCAAGCCTTGCTGCAAAACTTACGGGCGCAGGTGAAATTAAAACCCGATCAGGAAAAATATCTGATCAGCGATTACGAACAGCTCACCACCGAGCGTGCCCAAGCCAAACTGCATCCCCCCAAGGCGACGATCCCGAATTTATCACCCGAAGAAATCAACCTGCATCGTCACACTCTTAAAGCCTTATTCCTGTTTATCAAACGCAACTACGAAACCGGCCACATGGATAAGACAGCCGCTGAGAAGATGCTCGCTCAGGTGGAAATAAAGCTGGTTGAGACGGCGGTTCGCTTCTTTGGTTCACGCGGCGAGCAGTGCGTGAACAGCAAAAATTATCAAGAAGCCTGCCGGGCTTTCCAAAAAGGTATGGACACCATCACCGCCTCTCGCCATGCCGGCGCTTTTAAGCAGGAAGAAATGGCGCTGCGCAATCAGCTCAATAGTGCCAAGCAGGAGTGGCAGGAATATCGCACTCAGCTGTCTTCAACCCAGGCCGAAAAACTGGCCGAAGGCATGGAGTCCATGGTGGAAGATCAGGAAAGCTGGAAGAAGAAGAACGTTTACGATTGACCCCAGGCGAAGCAGACCGGTTTTAGCCACAGCTCAAACCAGTCCTCAAGATCAACCATCAGTTATTCATATTACGCGGCTGCAGACTGAATTCCATCGGTGCCGATAACCGCAACTCGCCGACCTGTTCCGTACTCAGGCGGTAGCGACCACAGCTGCCATTCTCATTCTGACACTCACCCAGGTTGACAATTTCGGCCTGCGGCTGAGCTTCGAGAATGCGATGATCCTCGGTAATGCAGATCATCTTGCCGGGGGTTAATACCGCCTCGGATTGTCCCAGATCCACCTCAACTGACAGCAGGCAATAATCCGGCAAGGGTTCACTCAAGGCGCCTTCAGGGCTGCCCGCATCCTCGGGATGGACTGTCACGGTCGTGGTTTCAGTCAGTGTTTGGTCGACCAACGGCGATAGCTGCAACCGGGCTTGCGGTTGGACGGTTAATACAACCTCGGCAGCCAGAACAGGGGTGGTGGTAGCACAGCACAATAGACTCAGAATCAGACCCAGACGGGTTTTCATAACGGACCTCAACTGACTAAACGATAAAACCGTCAGCAGTTTACCAGAACTCGCCAGCAGTTCCCTTGCCATTTCGGAATCAACCGGTACACAATGCGATCCATCTCCTGAACAGCGCAATCCAAACACCATCATGAACAAGCGTCTGATCTTCTTCCTGCTGGCGGTCGTGGCCTTTGTGGCAGCGCTGGTCTATTTTGAGCAACAGCGACAAGCACCCTGGAATTCGCCGGTCTTTTTCAGCAAAGTGACGAACCCAGCCTTGTTCGAACGCTCCTTGTCGAATGCTGGCGAGCCGCAAAACCGCATCGCCTGATTTGTCCTGGCGCTGCGCCTGAACGACTAACCAGAAGGGAACGGCTATGTCCGGCATACTGTCCATGATCTTAGCCGGCGGTGAAGGCACACGCCTGGCACCTCTCACCTCGGTCCGCGCCAAACCGGCGGTACCCTTTGGTGGCAATTACCGCATCATCGACTTTGTGCTCAATAACTTCGTCAACTCCGATCTGCTGCAGATCTTTGTATTAACGCAGTTCAAATCCCATTCATTAATGAAACACATGAGCCGGCGCTGGCGCGTCACCGGCCTGACCAACCGTTTTATCGACCCCATTCCCGCCCAGATGCAAATGGGCAAACACTGGTATCAGGGCACCGCCGATGCCATCTACCAGAATATCGATCTGGTGGAAGGGCTGGATCCGGAAATCGTCTGCGTCTTTGGTGGCGATCACATCTATAAAATGGATGTGCGACAAATGATTGAATTTCATCGCAGCCACGATGACGCTCGCCTGACGGTTGCAGCCATTCCAGTGCCCGTCGAGCAGGCCGATCAATTCGGCATTATTGAAATCGACGAAAACCATAAGATGATCGGCTTCCAGGAAAAGCCCAAGTCCGACCCCAAAACCATTCCCGGTCGACCGGGCTGGGTATTGGCCAGCATGGGCAACTATGTGTTCGAGGCCGACACCCTGGTCGGCTGCCTGCGCGCCGACGCCGAGCGCACCGATTCCATTCATGACTTCGGCCACAACATCATCCCCGAGTTGTTCGAAGCCGGGGTGGTTTATGTCTACGATTTTTCCACCAACAGCATTCGTGGCGAAGCCGAACACACCAGCGGTTACTGGCGCGATGTTGGCACCATCGACTCACTGTTCGAAGCCAATATGGATTTGCTGGCAGTCACGCCGCCGATCGATCTGTACAACCGTCACTGGCCGTTGCGTTCGCATCATCCAGCGGTGCCACCGGCCAAGTTCGTGCACGACGAAGCCAACCGCACCGGCCAGGCGATCAGTTCGATGATTTCCGGTGGCTGCATCATTTCCGGCGGCAGCGTGCATCAATCGATCCTCGGTCATAACAGCCATATTCACAGCTACACCACCGTCGAAGACAGTGTACTGATGGGCGGTAATGACATCGGCCGCGGCTGTCGCATTCGTCGCGCCATTCTCGATAAAAACGTCACCGTTGCACCGGGCACCGTCATCGGTGAAAACCCGGAACAGGATCGCCAGCGTTTCCACGTCTCGCCCGGTGGCGTTGTCGTCATTCCCAAGGGCGCGCGCGTAGGCTTTGATGACTGAACCGCTGAGAATTCTGGTTGTTGCTTCTGAAGTCGAAGGGCTGGTAAAAACCGGCGGTCTCGCCGACGTCGCCCGCGCCCTGTCCGCCTGCTTAAAAGCCATGGGCCACGATGTCAAAGTGGTGATGCCTGCCTACGAGCGCATCCGAGAACACTGGCGCGACTGGCCAGCCCAGCCAATCAGCTTGCCGTTGAGTCAAGCTGAGAGCCACGCCATCCAGGCGCGCACCGGTGACAACGACGGCCTGCCAATGGTTCTGATCGAGCATCCCGAAAGCTTTGAACGAGCCGGTGTTTACGACGATGGCTATCACGCCTTTGACGACAACCCACGCCGCTTTGCCATCCTCAGCAAGGGCGCGCTGCAATGGTGTCTGGTCAACGACTGGCAACCCGACATCGTGCATTTGAACGACTGGCAAAGCGCCCTGGGTGCTTACTACCTGGCCGAGCATTTCAAAGACGAGCCTTTCTTTGCCCAAACACGCAGCCTGCTGACCTTACATAACGGTGCTTATCAAGGCCATGCCGATGCCAGTTGGCTGCAGCCTCTGGGCATCGATGCTCGCTATTTCCGGGAAGAAATCTTCGAAGATTACGGCCGCATCAATCTGCTCAAAGGCGGTATCCATTTTGCCGATGGCCTCAATGCGGTCAGTCCCGGCTACGCCGAAGAACTGGTGACCGATCTCGGCGGCCACGGTCTGGGCAGGTTTTTTCGTACGCGCCAGCAAGACCTGATCGGCATCCTTAATGGCTGTGACTATGGCCAGTGGTCACCGGAAACCGATCCCAATATTGCCGCTCATTTCCACAACATCGATGAACCTGGTAAAGCGCTGTGCAAAGCCGCCCTGCAACAGGAATTCGGCTTGGCCGAACGCCGGGTGCCACTGCTGGTGTCCATCAGCCGACTCACTGATCAAAAAGGCTTTCATCTGTTAATACCGGCCCTGGAAGAGATATTAAAAGAGGCTGATATGCAGGTTATTTTGCTCGGCTCCGGCGACGCCGAACTGGCGGCGCGTTTGCACAGCCTTGAGCAACGTTTTCCACTGAAAGTTCGCTTCGTTGAGGGCTACGATATGGCCTTGTCGCATCGTCTGGAAGCCGGCGGTGATGCGTTTTTGATGCCCTCTTTATTTGAACCCTGCGGGCTGAATCAGATCTACAGCCAACGCTATGGCACCCTGCCCCTGGTGCGCGAAGTTGGTGGTCTGAAAAATACGGTCACGGCCTTGAACGACACAGCGACCAACCTCAATGACGCCACAGGCTTTAACTTTTTGGAACCCAATTCGGTCACGCTGCAAAAGGCGCTTGAACAACTGATCAGTGTCTTTACCCAGCAGCCGGAGGTCTGGCAACAAATGCAACGCAATGCCATGGCGCAGCGTTTCGAGTGGCTCGATTCGGCGCAAGTCTACCTCGATTTCTACCGACAGCTGCTGAATAAACCTCGCGTCAATTCAACCGCTGCAAATCATTCAACCCCGCATTAAATCAATAACACTGACATCCTGATGGAGGCTTTATCATGAATGCATCCTGGATCGATATTCCCAGCCGCGACGGCCAACAATTTCAAGGTTATCTATCACTGCCACCGACCGGTAGCGGCCCCGGCATTGTCTTGCTGCAGGAAATCTGGGGTGTGAATCATCATATTCGCACCGTGGCCGATCAGTTTGCTTTATCCGGCTATACCGTCCTGGCACCGGATGTATTTTGGCGCATCGAACCGCGCATCGATCTGGAATATAACGAGGCAGGCAATGAAAAGGCATTTGGTTTGGCAAAAAGGGTTGACCGCGACCAAGCCACACTCGATGTCGCCGATGCCGTCGATTGCTTAAAAGCGCGCAACGAAGTAACCGGAAAAACAGCGGTGCTGGGTTTTTGCCTGGGTGGCCAACTGGCCTTTCGCGCCGCAGCGACTGGCAAACCCGATGCCGCCGTTTGTTATTACGGTGGCAAAACCGTCGACTATCTGGATGAAGCCAAGCACATTAACGTACCCATTCAGTTCCACCACGGTGGTCAGGATGGCAGTATCCCAGCCGATGCCGTTGCGTCCATAAAGGCCGCTTTTGAAGGTAAAAACATCGCCGAATTTTTCGACTATCCCGATGCCGGTCACGGCTTTAATTGTTGGGGGCGTTCGCTCTACAACCAAAACGCTTCAGCGCTGGCACACGGGCGTAGTTTGGTATTTTTGGCTAAGCATTTATAGCGCAATGCAGTCCTGACATTTAAATGATATTCAAAACGAAAAAGCCGCTCACCTGAGCGGCTTGATTAAGCAACGACCTAGTGTCCACTATGATGAGCGAGACTGTCATACAGGGTTGATAACTTATCTCGCCCCCTACGAGGAATCGCTGGCTCCTTGACTGCATACCCCTGCAATTGCCAGGCACGTCTCAGTTGCTGGACGACCTTGGGTTGACACATGTCGGGAAGTCGCTCCAATGCCTGAGTGAAACAGTCAATCGCTTCGGCTGCCCGACCACCATTCAAAAGCAGTTTCCCCAAACTAAACCAGGCATCTCCCTGATCCGGAGCATGCGCTAGGGCCATTCGGTACTCGGCAATCGCCTGGTCAAGATGGCCGGCATCGTTCAGCGCTTGCGCGAGATTAAATCGAGCGAGAAAAAAGCGCGGTCGTTTGCGTACAAAACGACTTAGCACTTCAATAGCTTCCTCATTTCGACCCAAGCGATTAAGTACATCGCCATGATTAATGCTCACTGCCGGTACCTGAGAGTAATCCTTGGACAGGATTTTAAGTTGCATTAATGCCTGTTCCAGCTCATTCAGTTGCGACAACACCAAAGCATAGTGGAGTCTTATTTCAGGATCATCGGGATAACTGTTAATCAGCGGTACTAATAGCTTACTGGCTCGTTCGAACTCGCCGCTGTCAATCGCCTTATTAATGACTTGCAAAGAGGCAATCATTGCCATTTGTTCTCTCCTTCCTTGCCACGAACATCCATGTGTTTGAACACAAGGGAGTCAAAACCCTGTGCTACAAGGCTGGAGATTAACGATCAAGCGATTGAATAAGCGTTTGAATCAGGGAAGAAAAAAGCAGCTAAATTGCAGATTTGTGAACCAGTCAGCTATTACGATTGAGAAGAAATTGAACTTCCATCAGCTGTGTCTAAATTTTGTGATCCAGTATTCATTTCCAAAAAAATGAAACCCAGTCTAAAGCTCCTCTCTGTAACCGGTTTCCAAATAATCACTGACGGCTTCGACTTTCATAGATCGAAGATTCGAAAAATACTGACGCACCAAGGTCTCGGCCTCAGTGCTATACGTTGAAGACTGCCATAGACCAGAACGAACTAACGCTTTACCACAATGAAAGAAAGCTTCCTCAACTTTAACCACTGTTGCCAACAGTGCAGCTTTACCATCCGCAGCCAGCTCAGCTAGCAACTCGGGATCTCGATTTAAATGAGCCCGTCCATTAACTCTTAACGTTTCACGGGTACCGGGAATCATAAAAATCAGACTGATCGAACCGGTCTGAAGAATATTATGAAACCCAAATGCCAGGCGGTTTCCCTTACGTTCCGGTATAACCAGAGTATGGTCATCCAATACGCGGACAAAACCCGGCGCATCTCCTTTTGGTGATACATCCACTTGCATCTGAGCATCGCAGGTCGCAACCAGAGCAAAGGGCGAGCGGGCAATAAACTGGCTGAACTGCTCAGTTAATAAAGCCTCGACTTTATCGGGTACGGCCGAGCTGGGTGGCGCAATAACGTCTCTGAGGTCTTCCTCATTACGGACATCATATTCACTTCGGATATTCACCACGACACTCTCCTATAAGCAATACAATCCTATAAGCAATACAATTCCGCCGCTTGGTTTTATGGAAGCTCGACGATCAATATCGACCGAATCGTTCCAGCAACCGATTTAAGCGAGCGGTATTATCGAAAAAGCTACTGCCGCTGCGTTCACCAACCCGAATTGATGTCGCCATTAAATAAAAACCCAGACGCATTTCGTGCTCTTCCGGGCTGTGCGCTGGCCCATGCTTCAAGTCGCTGTCAATTTTCAACAGGAACTGATCCAAGCGATCATCTTCAGCCTGAGTAAAGGCCAATAAGTCGTCGTAGCTATCGATGTCATTATCATCGAGAAGATCATCAAGAACCTTATCCAGGCGACCATTGTAACGATAATTATAGGCTGCCTTTTCCACTGAATAAGCATTGAACTCACTCGCTTCCGGCAGCGCGCCATCAGCAAACAAGTCATTAAAGCCGTGCATTAATTCGTGAGTCATAAAGACACCGGCAAAAGCCGGAGAAATACGATTCGGCCGCACGGTTACCGCAGTCAAATTAGCCTGCTGCCCAGTCTGCAAGGTTGGTCCCGCCTGAGCCAGGCTGGGATGGTTTTCTTCCAAAAACAGAATCCACAGACCTTCGGTATGACCATCGGTGGCTGCAATAATCTGACCATCGGCCTGGATATAGCCCCAAAATAAATGCGGGTAAAGGTTCTGATCGATGGCCTGAATTAAAGAAGCATCTTCCTGCTCGGCAGCATCCGGTACCGGCACCGAACCCATAACCTGAGCCAGACTGTGTTCATAAACAGCTTTGGCTTCCACCCAGTCAGCAAAGGTCTCCGACTGCGGCACCTCGTAGGTGGCCTGACCGGCGCAACCAGCCAGCAATGACAACAGCAACAACGAAAAGGCAGTGCGTGCGAGCATCGCTCGACTCTCCATGCATTCAACAGGGCCTTGACCATAGCACAGTCACAATAAACTCCACCATTGAGCGCCGCCCGGTTCAACGCTTTATCGCCAGAACCTGATGAGTATGCCAGTGCTTGTCGGCACCTAACCGGGTGGTGCCGATTTCGTTCTGTTCTTTATAGGTGTGAATGCGGAATGTATCGAACAGTGACAGCGCCCGAGCTTTACTCAATGGACAGGTTGGCAAGCGATGGCCCTGCGCCCAGTCGTCTTCAGGCCCCAGAAAGTGACCGACAAAGACGCCACCGGGTTGTATGGCAGAGCTGAGATTGCCCCAAGCCAAATCAAAACACTCTGGTTCACAGAAAAACAAACAGGAGAATGCGATCACCAATCCTGCTTCAGGATAGTCGTAGGTCTCAAACCGGGCTTGTTCAATGCAGAAGCCAGGCTCGCTGGCAAAGCGTTCGGTGCAGATGCGTACGGCTTCAGCACTGCCATCGTAAGCAGCCACCTGGTAACCCATATCGAGCAACGCGGCTGAGTCATTGCCAGCACCGCAACCAACATCGACTGCACAATTAAGCCCTGACTGATTAAGTTTGGCCGCCACCGTAACAACCGGGTTCGATGGTTTATTCAGCGACTTCTGCAGATACAGTTGCCAGGGATCAGATCTGGGCACCCGGTGAGTCCGGCTTGATTCAGCCATTTAATTATTCCCTTCGAGCTTGTCGATAATACCTAACACTTCTTCGAGTCGATCAACGGTTAACCTGTGTTCCGGTAACTCTTGTCCACCTTGAAAGCCTCTGAGCCAGATGGATTGCATTCCGGCATTGTTAGCCCCTTTTATATCGTTAATGGGATGATCACCAATATAGCAACACTGTTCCGGTAAATACCCAGCGTGCGCTATAGCTTTATGAAATATTGCTGCAGATGGCTTGCTGATCCCGGCTGCTTGCGAGCTGGTCACCCGCTCTATCAAGGTGTTCAACCGAGTTGACTCAAGAGTTCGATGTCGGCTTTTATCGGAACCGTTAGAAATAACGGCCAAATAATATCCACGGCTATAAAGCTGAGTCAGCAACGAAAAAGCACCCGGCATTTCTACCGAACTCAGCGGAAATTCATAACGCCAATAGGTTTCTATATCGCCTACCGAAGGCGTCAAGCGCCATGGCAGTCTTTCGACGAGTTCAACTGCAATAGCCTTTGCTAAGCTGGTAAATCCAGAGACTGGTGGTAAATAACCACCGCCGTCTCTGTGTTTAATCAAGGCAGCGACCTGTGCACTATCTATGCTTGGCAGCTGATTTTTATATTTAACAAGGAAGCTCTCTGCAAACCGCTCAATGCTCTGGTCCCTATCGATCAGGGTGTTATCCAAATCGAAGAAAACAGCCTCGATCATTGTTAAACCTGATTAACAGAGTTACCCAACCATTTATACATCACCAACGCATCGACCAACCCCAGCACTGGATGATTGAAAGCGCGCGGTAAACGACCGACGGTTGCGAAACCCAGTTTGTTCCATAACCGTACGGCCCCCTCATTACTGGCTGCAACAAAATTGAACTGCATCGCCAGATAGCCGAGTTTTCGGGCGACCTGTTGAGAATGCTGGCACAGCTGCGTCGCCAGGCCTTGACCACGAGCGGCAGTTGACACCATATAACCACAGTTACACACATGGCTGCCCGGTCCGGCCTGATTGGTTTTCAGATAGTAGGTCGCCAGGATGGCACCCTTATCGTCTTCATAGACAAAGGTTTTGCGCGGCAACTCCATCCATAGCTGATAGGCCTGATCGCGATGGGTATCGGTGGCGTAAGCGTAGGTTTCTCCGGCTCGAACGATGCTTTCAAAGATGGGCCAGATGGCATCGAAATCATCTGCGGTTGCTTCGCGAATCAAGAGGCCTCCTGAGTATCACACTGCTAACGTTGTTTTCTTAATTCATAAACAAAGGGTGAATATCCCAGCTTTTGATAAAATCCCAATACCCGATCGTTATCTGCCAGAACTTCCAAATGCATGGGCTTGCCGGGTGTAGCCATAGCCTCCACACGTTCCAAAAGCTGTCGGCCATAACCATGTCGACGCTGGTCTGACACCAGGTAGAGTTGACGGACATAATTTCGATCGGGCTGCAGAGCAAACAAACAATAACCAATCATTCGCTCGCCTTCGAAGGCAGCTAAACATTGATAGTCACCCGTCAGCCACTGCTGCATCCGCTGAGCCAGCTGCACCAGATTTAACAGCGTTGTGCTGCCTTCTTCTGCGATCAACATCTGGTTCAGTATCGCCAGCTCTGTTGTATAGCTGGCGTCAACAGTGACTATCTCAATCATTAATCCGACTCACCCAAAGCTTGACACCAGCGAAGGCAAAAAAACCAGCAAAAAGCGCATCAAAAAAACGCCGCGACTGATCGTAACCACGGCGTATTTTGGCGTTGGAAAATAAAACAGCATAACCAAAAAATACCACCGCATTGGTGCAGCTGATGACAGCAATCACACTGAGTAAGGAAATCGCCGCTGTGTTCGGGCTGAGCATCAATGAATAGAGCGCGCCGAAAAACAACACCGCTTTGGGATTGGTCAGGTGGATCAACAAACCGCGCCGATAGGCGGCCAGCAGCGCTCCCTGGGAAGCAACAGGTGTCACCGGCGTGGATGCTTGCAACATCGAACGAAACGAGCGGTAAGACAGATACAGCAGATAGCCCGCGCCCAGATAGCGAAATATTTCGAACAGCCAGGCGTTGGCCAGCATGATGGCACTCAGGCCGAAGGCGGCGGAGACTGACCAGACCAGGGAGCCGCTCCAGATGCCGGCGGCCACGGCCAAAGCGCGTGGCCGGCCACCACTGAGAGCGGTACTGGAAATTGCCAGTGTCGCTGGGCCTGGGCTGGCACAGGCAATCAGAGCAGCGGAAATGATTAACCAGTAATGGATGTCGGCCATATCAACCTCGTCGCGACAGTGAGTTGAACAATTAGTCCACTATATCGCGGCGAACTGCGTTAGGCATCCTGGCGCGCCGGTTCGGTCGCGCTGTCCTGACCTCGAATGGCACCAAAGGCAAAAAACGCAATCAGGGTGGCAATGGCGGTACTGGCTGCGCCCGTCCAATAAACCGCACCGGCTCCGGTCCACAACCAACCCGACAGCAAGTTGCCCACAATCAGTCCAACACCCATGCCGGTTGCCACATAGAGCCCCTGGCCCAAGCCCTGGCGGCTGGGCGGAAACAGTCGGCCGACACGATGAATGGCGACCGAGTGAATCACACCAAATGTCAGCGCATGTAACATCTGGGTGAAGAAAACCAGCGCAAAACTGCTGTCGACCATCGCCAACAATGACCAGCGCAATACCGTGGCGATCAGCGCCGTCAGCAATAAAAAACGTTCGGTAAAACGCTGAAACCAGGAGCCGATTACCAAGAAAATGGCAATCTCTGTCGCGGTACCAAAGCTGATCAAAAAGCCGATGGTGCTGGCACTGAAATCACGCGTTTTTAAAAACAGGTCGAAGAAGGTGTTGTAGGGAGCGATGCCGATCTGCCAGAAAAACACCACAGCCAGCAAAACACTGACCTGACGCCAGTCGATGTACTGGGCTTCGCCAGCGCGAATGGCGTTGCGCTGAGCGGAATCCAGGCGGGTCTCGGCGGGAATCAACAGCGTGGTCAGCCACATCAGGCCACAGAGCACCACGCCAATCACCGGCAAGATGGTGACCGGCAGATAATCCAACGCGATGCCCAGCAACCAGACAATGATGACGTAGCCAACCGAACCCCATAAGCGGACCTGGCCATAGCGGGCTTTATCGGGTCCGAGCACGGTCATGGCCAAGCCTTCCATCTGCGGCAAAACCGCCGATAAAAAAATGCCGAACAAACCGAATACGCCGAGGTACCAATAAAAGCCGGTGCCAAACAAGGTCAGCAAATAAAACAGCCCCATCATGACAAAGCCGAAGCGGATCATCGGCAACCGCCGCCCGGTGCGATCGGTAATCAGGCTGAACAAAAACGGCGCGAACACATTGACACCAAAGACCAAGGCCGAAATAACGCCAATCTGCGGGGCGGTCAGTCCCCGGGCATCCAGAAATCGCGCCAGATAAGGAAACACCACGCCAAACAAGGTGAAATAGCAGGCGTACATTGGCGACAAGCGCCAGGCTTTCTGTTGAAAGGTTAATTCAGGCATTGGGCTTCTCAGTACTTACATCGAGGTGCTCAACCATCAGCCAGCACTCTTTTTTAACGCTTTTTGTCGCGCACGACGTTCGGCAAAAAAACGCGACATTAATTCAGCGCATTCGTCTTCCAGCACACCGCCGACAACGTCCAGGCGGTGGTTATAGGGTCCGGAATCAAACAGCTGCAGGTTAGAACGCACAGCACCACTTTTGGGTTCCGTCGTACCATAGACCAAACGTTCAATACGACTGTGCACCAACAAACCCGCGCACATGGTGCAGGGTTCGACCGTCACATAAAGCGTGGCGCCACTGAGCCGATAATTGCCCACGGCTTGAGCGGCCTTGCGGATGGCGACCATTTCGGCATGCGCACTGGGGTCGAGCCGGCCGATGGGTTCATTAAAGCCTTCGGCGATCACCTGATGATCTTGAACAACCACCGCACCCACCGGCACTTCACCGGCCGCATAAGCGCACTGTGCCTGCGCCAGTGCCAGGCGCATATAGTGGGTGTCGTCCATCGACCTGCCCTCCTGTGAAAAAGGCCGCTATCATACAGCAGCCCTCAGTCCAGTTCAGCCGGCGGCTTCGCAACAAGGTTAGCTTAGCGCAAACGCAGCGTATCACTGCTGCATCGGTTGCCCAGCCGCTGGTACTGGGTCAGGATGAGGAACTTCTATCAAGCTGATGGATCTATCCAGACGCCACCCACCTTGAGGACATTGTTGTGACTGATTACACCCCACCCAAAGTGTGGACCTGGGACAACGCCAACGGCGGTGAGTTCGCCAGCATCAACCGCCCCATCGCCGGCCCGACGCACGATAAACAGTTACCGATTGGCAAACACCCGTTACAACTTTATTCGCTGGCCACGCCCAACGGCCAGAAAGTCACCATCCTGCTGGAAGAATTGCTGGCCCTCGGCCACAGCGATGCGGAATACGACGCCTGGCTGATCAAAATTAATGAAGGTGACCAGTTCAGCAGCGGCTTTGTTGAGGTCAATCCGAACTCCAAAATTCCAGCACTGATGGATCGCTCTGGTGATAACCCCATCCGAGTATTCGAATCTGGCTCAATCCTGCTTTATCTAGCGGAAAAATTCGGCGAGTTCGTACCGACAGAACCCGGTGCTGCGCGCGCCGAATGCCTGAACTGGCTGTTCTGGCAGATGGGCAGCGCACCCTATTTGGGTGGTGGCTTTGGCCATTTTTATCATTACGCGCCGGTGAAAATTCAATACGCGATCGACCGCTTCGCCATGGAAACCAAACGTCAATTGGATGTACTCGACCGGCAACTGGCCGAGCGCGATTACATCGCTGGTGCTGACTACAGCATCGCCGATATCGCTATCTTCCCCTGGTACGGCAATCTGGTTCGCGGTGAGGCTTACAACGCAGCGGAATTTTTATCGGTGCAGGACTATAAAAATGTCGTGCGCTGGGCTGACACCATTGCGCAACGTCCGGCGGTCAAACGCGGTCGGATGGTCAACCGTGTTATCGGAGAGCCATCCGAGCAATTGCACGAACGCCACGACGCCAGCGATTTTGATACCCAAACGCAGGATAAATCAGGCGGCTGATCCACCGCCTGAGGTGTTAGCGCGGGCTGGGGGTTAAGGCGATATCGATGGTGCATTGAATCGATAACTCCTGGTCCTCAGCAACGGCCGCTTCCAGCAATTGCGCCAAATCATTTTTGGTCTGGCGCAATTGATTGAGCCGCGATATCACACTGGAATCGGTTTCGCCAAAACGCTCCTGCAGACTGAAATCTTTGCGTTCGTGAAAACCGATTTTGTTATCGATCAAACTCAATAAAATTTCCTGAGCTTCTTGTGCCTCAAAGTGACCGGCAATCAATTTAAAGTGATGATGGTTCACGTTGTCGCTCATCCTAAACTCCTCATTCGATTATTTTATTCAGCGGCACAGGCGTTAAGCTTCGAGCCAGGTCTGCCATTGTCCGGCGCGATAATGCTCGATGCGGTCTTGTTCCAGCCGCATCAGATGCAGCCAGCGATGCTCGATCAGTTGGCGCACCAGCGGGTGTTCGTTCATCACCTGCTCGATCATTTCCCGTGGTGCTTCGATCACCACCGTTAATCGCAAAGGCGTATGGCGCCAGGTTTTGCCGTCGTGCAGTGATTGCCACGGTAAACCGATGCGCAAATCGCCGCCGTTGCCTTCAAACACGCCGATGCGCCCGCCGACGACGTTGTGCAGGGTTTTATTACCACTGCCGTAGCGACGTTGATCCACCGTCGAGGCGAAATACTGCATGTTGATCCAATGGCTGACGATCATCGGTGCCGTCATGATTGACGCCAATCGTGCGCCCTCGACATCCTGGCGATGATCGTAATCGTGCAGAAAACAGCGACCCTGCAAATCGACGCCCCGGCTGCGGCTGCGCGGTGCAATCAACAAGGCGGCGTTGTTGGTCAGGCCCCACTCCGGCCGGGTGTGCGACCAGTCCGCTGCGCGCTGATACAGCGCCTTCAGCAAGGCTTGGGGTTGGTCCGCCAAGGACGCCAATCCCAAGCTGGGCGCCCGTTCGCGGCGGGCGGCGGCCGAGGCAGCGCTCAGTTGGGCCTGCAGAGCTCCTAGATCGGTACTGTCAGCGTCCGGCAGCCAATGCGTATCGAGCAACGCAATTTCGTCGGTCGTGGTGTTATGCAGCGCGGCAATAAAACGCGTGCGCTGCGGAACATCGATACCCGCTGCGCGCAAACCGTCGCGGACTTCCGGTTTATTCAGCAAAGCCGCCAGCGCCCGGGCGTTCACATCACCCGCCTGGCCGCAACAGGCACCGCAATCCAGTCCGGCTTTGTGCGGATTATTGCGGGTCTGGCTGCCATGCCCGACCAGTAAAACCAGCCGGCCAAAATGCGCCGTCAATCCCAGGGCAGTTAACACCTGACGCGCCAGTTCAATCTGACCTTCAAGACCACCAGCGCTTGACTCAGCAAGAGCCGGGCGCAACGAGGCCGAGGCCGAACCCAAGGCCAGTTGGTCGTCGCTCGGCGGCACCTTGCCCAGAGTGAAACTGCGGCGAATCAGCTTGACCAGATAATTCAGGCCGGTGGCTTCAACCAGGGTAAAGTTGGACAAGGGCGCTGAATGAAAGGCGCGCCAGCCTGCTTGCCGGTCGAGACGATGCTTGCGCGTTGCGCTCAGGCGGGCATCGAGCGACGGGTCGCCGCTGCTGTCGGTCAGCGCCATGGACGGTGCCAGCAAACCAGGCAATTGCGGTCGTTGCGCTTTTGTACCCAGCGGCGTGTAGCTGATCGGCAAGCCGAAAAATCCGGCAAAGCCAAGCGTTTGAATCGCCGGTGACTGGGCCTCCAGATGGCGACGGAACACTTCGGAACGCACATCGATACAAAACACCGCCTGTACCTCGGGTGCTGGCCTTGGTTCTGTAGAGAGTGCCGTAGAGATTGCCGCCGAAGGTGCGGACAACAGTTTCGCGGCGAGTTCCCGCTGGTAATGAATTTCCTGGGCACGCTGCCAAAGGTGGAGCAGCGACAGCGAGTGTCGCTGATCCGTTTGAGCACCGGCCTGCCATTGCTGTCGCCAATCGGACCAGGGGGTTCCATCGCCTCGTTTGCCATCGTCTAACAGCACTTCCCAACTCAACCGAATGGCCAGCAATTCGACCAGACAGGGGTCTTCTTTGCCGGCCAGCCGCGCCTGCCAGCCCAGGTAGGCACACCAGGCCGCCCAGCCGCTGATGCGTAAGATCACCGCTTGCAGAAAGTCGGACCATTGCTCGGGCGGGACGCTCAATTGTCGCAGCGAATCGGCAATCTGTTGCTCGGCGTTATCCGCCAGAGCGCTGGCCTGAGCCGGGTCAAAACGATGGCGCATCAACAGCGCAATGCTGTGATCCTGGCTGATCACCTGACGCCAACTCTGGTACAGCGACTGTTCACGGCTGGGGTGCCATTGCGCCTGATCGTGATCGAAATAGGCGGCGCAAAATTGTGAAATCTGATGGGTAATGGTGTCGCACCAGGAAGGCTGACGACGCAGGTCGCGCTGGCGATCCCATTGATCGCTGAGTAAGGGCACCGGCTGCAACGAGCCGTCGCTGTCATCCAGGGCCGCCACCGCCGTCGGCAGCGTCCAGTCACTCGGTTGTTCGGCCAGTGCCTGATGCAAATCGGCATCTGTAATGTCGCCGTTTTGCCACGCCGCTTGATAGTCGCTGAGTGAGCCGGTCATCGGCGAACCGGCCAGTCGCGCCAGATCCGCTGCGGAGGCCTCAAAAGGTTGCGATACCCGCCCCCAATAGGGATTAACAGCGATCAACCGGTCCAGCGGCCAGCTTGGCGCAATGCACGCCACGGCCTCAGCAATAGCCCGCTCTAGTGCGGCATTTTCGTTCAGATTGGAGGATGGAAGGGAAGCGTTCACTGCGATTCTCCTTTTGACGCCAGCACCGGGTTTGCGACCGTCTGCGCCTGGACAGCGCTGAACTTGACCGGCCAGATTTTGAAAGTAAGACGGGTGACCGTTTCATCGAGATAAAAACCGCCAAAGGCCCAGGGGTAAAAATGCCGCGCAAAGCGACCGCTGGGATAGCGACGCAGCCAGATCTGTATGCCGTAGAGGGCACCGAAACAGCCCACCACCCAGAGCAACGCCAGCGGTTGCGCTGCGGCCGCCTCAGGAGCCAACCCAGAGAACAGCCAGTGCCACAGCAAATACAGCTGGGTCAGCATCAGCACACGCAGCAGACCGCTCAGCCATTGGCGCAACAGATGGCCCCGCTCTACCCACAGTAGAGAGGCCAGACCCAGCGCCACTATCCACAACGCGGCCGCCGGTACCCTTAGGTCGGGCAGGACGCGGTGCCACAGCTCAGCGGATGCAAACACCAGCAACAGACTGATCACGGCGGTGGCCAGGTACCAGCCATAATGGCGCTGGCCATCGGCCGGACTGAGCATGTCGCCCAGGCGGGCGTAGCGCACCGTTTCGCCGGCAGCGAGAAAGGAATAAGCCTTGTAACAGGAATGCGCGACCAGATGCAGCAGCGCCAATTCGTAAAGCCCCAGGCCAATTTCCATCAGCATGAAACCCATCTGCGCACAGGTTGACCAGGCCAGGCGCACTTTCACACTGACGCGAGTCAACATCACCAGACCCGCCAATACAGCCGTTAAACTGCCGACCACCACCAGCAACCATTGAGCGCCCAGAGATACGGCCATCAGATCGGCCAGACGGATCAATACAAAACCACCCATATTCACCACGCCGGCGTGCAACAAGGCCGATACCGGCGTCGGCGCTTCCATGACCTGAATCAGCCAGCCGTGCAACGGCAACTGGGCGGTTTTCAGGATAGCGGCGAGCGCAAACAATAGCGCCGCCGCAGGCAGTCCGGCTGATAGCTGGGTCGTCGCAGCCAGGTGGTCTTGCAGAGCGTCCAGCGACAGTGAGCCCACGGCCTGATAAATCAGCCACAGCGCCATCACCAAACAGATTTCAGCCAAACGACTAAAGAGGAATTTTTTATGCGCCACCACCTGGGCGGCCTTGCGGTCGGGGTAGAAGGTTAAGAGGTGATGCAGGCCGATGCTGGTCGCACTCCAGGCCAGGACGATCATCAGCAAGTGCTGGCTGACCACCAGAATCATCACCGCCGTCAGCGTAAACAGCAGCGAGCGAACAAAGCGACGCTGGCCCGGTTCACCGGCCAAATAGCGGCGTGAATAGCGCACGATAACCCAACCCAGCAAGGTGACCAGAACGGCGGCCACCAGCCCGACCTTATCGACGGCGTATCCGTAAAAGACCGCAGCCACCGGCGCTGCCAGCAGCAGTGCCAAGCTGATCAGTAACGCCAGGGTGGCCACTGCTGTTGCGGCACGCCAAGGCCGTACTGAAGACCAGGCCACCAGCAGATACCCGAATACATAGACCAGCGCCGCCAACCAACCGGGGTTCACACTCATCATCCTGTCGCACTCCATCGAACACTAAAAATCGATGGGGTGATGATGCCGCTGGACTTATATTAATAATAATATATTGTTTTTATATATTCGTTCTTTTTAAGTGAACAATAAATGCGACAGCTTAACTTCCACCACCTCTACTACTTCTGGACCGTCGCCAAAGAAGGCCATCTGACCCGGGCCGCCGAACAGCTGCATGTTTCACAGTCCGCTTTGTCGTCGCAGATTCGACAACTGCAGGAACAACTGGGCCACGACCTGTTCGTGCGTCAGGGTCGCTCGCTGCAACTGACCGACATGGGTCATCTGGTACTGGAATACGCCCAGAGTATTTTCAGTCTGGGCAATGAATTGCTGTCGGTCACCGAAAGCGGCGAACTGCGCCATCTGCAACGTTTGCGCATCGGCTCTGTGGCGACGTTGTCGCGGAACTTTCAGGACAACTTTCTGCAGCCGGTGATCGGCGAAGCCAAAATTCGGCTGGTACTGCATTCGGCCAGTTTGCACGAGCTATTGGAATTGCTGCGGGTCCATAAACTCGATCTAATTCTGTCCAACCGCTCCGTCGCCGCCGACACCTCCACACCCTGGCGCTGCCAGCAAATTGCCGAACAAAGCGTGTGCATTGTCGGGCCACCTGGTGCGCAGGCGGATAACTTCCGCTTCCCGCATGATCTGACGCAATTACCGCTGCTGTTACCTGGCCCGAGCAGCGATATTCGCAGTCAGTTCGACCTGCTGTGTGAACGCCACGGCGTTGAAGTGGACCCCTACGCGGAAGTCGATGATATGGCCATGCTGCGATTACTGGCGCGGGATTCGGGCGGCCTTGCCGTGGTACCAGAAGTGGTGGTTCAAGACGAACTGCGCAGCGGTAAGTTGCAGCGTTACTGCGTATTAAACGACGTCGTCGAACGCTTCTACGCCATCACGGCTAAGCGGCATGTGGAAATGGTGGCGT
The DNA here is from genome assembly GCF_056159245.1 of Saccharospirillum sp. ABV4_185. Classification (NCBI taxonomy): domain Bacteria; kingdom Pseudomonadati; phylum Pseudomonadota; class Gammaproteobacteria; order Oceanospirillales; family Saccharospirillaceae; genus Saccharospirillum; species Saccharospirillum sp. ABV4_185. The sequence goes on along the minus strand of NZ_JBSWUW010000003.1, from coordinate 6,303 downwards.
TGCGTACCTTGCTGGAACAGGCGGCAGCGAACACCCGTCAATAAGTCAGGCCGTGGATCTATTCAGCAATGTGCTATCCACGGTGTTGGTAAAAATAATCGGCCAGCCCACCCAACAACTTAACGTAATTGCCATGACTGGTGAACTCGATATAACGGGGGAGAATCGATCTCTCACCCATTTTCTGGCTCATTACTTTAATGCTGTCAGATGGTATCCAAAGCTTCACTCCGCCAAAAATAGGCATCGCTCTGATGACAAACCCATGCTCATAGGCCGCCAACTTCACGCAACCACTGAATTTAGGTCCATTCACATAAGCACTCCCCCAGCGGCTCTCGCCCTTAGGTTCGCCAATACCATCCGGCAGGTCTTTAGTCATGGCGGTAAGCTTCGGAATGAAGAACTTAATGGCCATAAACCATGCGATGGCCATTATCAGGGTTGCAAAAATTGCGATGTAAGCGTCAACAGTCATACTCATTAAACTCAGCAGCAAGAAAACCGGCTATTTAGCATACAGGTTTGTGCGTCGGGAAAATCATCAGTAGAAAGCCATACTTCTTTATATATTGGAAATAGCCTGGATGGATTTCCAATATATTGGTCATGATACTGACTTTTGGTATGGGCTTTCGGCTTGAAACTTTGGCACCCTGATGTGCGACTTGTGTGCTCGGATGTTGATATGAACGATACTGCTCTACGTTGGGCCAACCTGGCCGAAGCCGCGACTCTCGTTGCACTGTTCTGCGTAGCGATGCCATTAAAATATATGGCCGGTTTCCCCATCGCAGTCAGTGTTGTCGGCTCACTTCATGGCCTGTGTTTCATATTGTTTATTGTTGTACTGATGCGCGCCCTTTTCATGCACAGCGTCGGAATCGGCTATAGTCTGGCGCTTATCGCCGGCGCTTTTATTCCCTTCGGTGGTTTTATTAACGACTATTGGATGCGCAAACGACAGGAGGCCTAAACCATGCTCTACCTGCTTACCAAAAGCCTGCACATTCTCGTCGTTATCATCTGGATGTCCGGTATGGTAGCGCTGGCACTGGGTTTATTGAAACCCAATAAAGCCACTTTGCAAATGTTGCATCGCTGGGACCGGTGTGTGACAAATCCAGCCCTGGGTTTGGTCTGGGTGTTGGGCTTGACGCTGGCGTATTGGGGCGGCTGGTTTGGTGCCACCTGGCTGTGGATCAAATTGGCGGCGGTGTTTGTGTTGTCCGGCCTGCACGGCTCGATGAGCGGGCAAACACGTCGCGCCTTGAAAAACAATTCGATCGAACAATTATCCGTCTTGGCCAAGCCCATTTTGGGTTTAATCTTGGTGTTAGTAGCGCTGGCGATTTTTATGGTAGAGACTCAGTTTTATTAAATCCAAACCCACTAGCAAGCGTCATTTTGATCGCTGTTTATCGACTAATTTCGCAACGCTCTGAACGTGATCAGGGTGTTATGACAATCGTTAGTTTTCCCACCTGTTAACGGTCGCCGTTATCCGATATCAATAATTTTATCGCGACGTCCAGACGTTCTCTATATTCCTCCAAAGACTCGACTTGATGCTTAATGCCAATGGATGTACTGATCAGTGTTTGTGCCAGTGGAACTGACATCTGGCGCAAATCAGCTGAAGTGGTATGAGCGATGGCATTCATCACGAGTTGATGGAACCGCTCTGACATAACGGTGACCATGTTGCCAAGCAAGTTAGGGTTGTCTGCTATCACCTGCTCGATGTCTTGCGCCATTGGTCCGATGTAGCGCCCCGTCCACTTAATGAACCCTTCCAACAATGCGCTTTTTAAAGGAAAGTCCGCGCGCGTCAATACGCCTTCAACATCGGCAATATCTCGCTCCAACGCCTGGGTCACGGCCGCCCGAAACAAATCTTCTTTCGAATTGAAAATGAAATAGAGACCCTGGCGAGTAATGCCAGCGGCCCTAGCGACCTCATCCATCGAGGTTTTGCGGTAACCGTATCGTGCGAATGTTGCCAAGGCGCTATCCAGAATGGCGCTATGACGCTGCGTTTCAGCATACGGCGACAGGTTTTTCTCCGTCATGACTTGTAAGTCCTCTTGTTTCGCCTTACTTTACAGTTTTTACTGTTTATGTAAAGTAAAGATATCGAATGTCACAAACACTGATTAAAACCCGCTTCGATGCCAACACCACTGCCGAAGAAGTCGTTCGCGGAATGGATCTCCGCGGGCTGCGCGCCGTAGTTACCGGCGCATCATCTGGACTGGGTGCTGAAACGGCTCAGGTGCTGGCCGCTGCAGGCGTCGAGGTCGTACTTGCCGTGCGCAATGAAACAGCTGGCAAGGCTGTCGCCGATCGTATTAGCGCGGCTAGAGTGCCATACAAACCCCAGGTCATGAGGCTCAATCTCGCCGACCGAAACAGCATTGCTGAGTTCATTGGGAATTGGAACACACCACTCCACCTGCTGATCAACAATGCTGGATTGGTGACCAGTGGTCTCGAACGAACCGCCGAAGGCTGGGAGCTGCAGTTTGCGACAAACCACCTGGGGCATTTCGCGTTAGCGGTAGGGCTCCATGCTGCATTGGCAAAGGGCGCTGCCGAAGGTGGCAGCGCGCGCGTTGTTTCACTGTCGTCCACGGCGCATATGCGCTCAAACCTGGATTTCGATGACCTTCACTTTGACCGGCGCAGCTACGATCCTCAGATTGCCTACGCCCAATCCAAGACGGCTAACTCGTTGTTCTCCGTCGAAGCAACCCGACGCTGGGCAGCCGATGGTATTGTGGTCAATACCGTCAATCCAGGCGGAGTGGCTACCGGCTTGCAAAGGAACTTCTCCGCCGGCCAACGCGCTTCCCTGGAAGCCGCCGAAGCGGCCGGCATCTTCAAATACAAAAGCATTGAACAGGGGGCTGCGACAACCTTGGTAGCCGCCGTCGCTCCTGAGTTCGAAACATCAGGCGGGCATTATCTCGACGACTGTCAGGAGGCATATTGTGTGGAGAACGATGCCCAGCTCGCTCAACATCCTCACGGCGTAAAAAAATGGGCGCTGGACCCGGCTGCTGCCGAACAGCTTTGGCGTGTATCGACGCAATTAATGACGCACTGAAAATACTATGGAGCGACTCGCCTTGTTGGGTTAGCTTAGCACTATCCCAACCAGGCGATGACGACCGTAACGGTTGCGAACGCAGTGACACCGACAAACGGGTGAATCTTGTCAATTCTCACATCGGACAGGCAGGCGGCCGCTTTTCGCAACCAAAGCTAGCTCCTTTACTCCCACTCAATTGTCGCCGGCGGCTTGCCGGAAATATCGTAGGTCACGCGCGAAACACCGCTGATCTCATTAATGATGCGGCTGGAAACCCGACCCAACAATTCATACGGCAGATGCGCCCAACGGGCGGTCATAAAGTCGATGGTTTCTACCGCCCGTACTGCAATCACCCATTCGTAACGCCGACCGTCACCAACCACGCCAACGGAACGCACTGGCAGGAATACCGCAAACGCCTGAGAGACTTTGTGATACCAGTCGGCCTTGTGCAGTTCTTCAATAAAGATCGCATCGGCTTCGCGCAACAGATCGGCGTATTCTTTTTTCACTTCGCCGAGAATACGCACACCCAGGCCTGGGCCCGGGAACGGATGGCGGTAGACCATGTCATAATGCAGGCCAAGTTCGAGGCCGATCTTGCGCACTTCGTCTTTAAACAATTCGCGCAGCGGTTCTACTAATTCCAACTTCATATCGTCCGGCAAACCGCCGACATTGTGGTGCGATTTAATGACGTGCGCTTTGCCGGTTTTGGAAGCGGCTGATTCAATAACATCAGGGTAAATGGTGCCCTGAGCCAGGAAGTCGACATCCTGCAATTTGGTCGCTTCTTCATCGAAGACTTCAATAAATTGATGGCCGATGATTTTGCGTTTCTTCTCTGGATCGGCTTCGCCTTTGAGTGCATTCAAGAAGCGCTCTTCGGCATTGACGCGAATCACTTTTACGCCCATATGTTCGGCGAAGGTCGCCATCACCTGGTCGCCCTCGCCTTTGCGCAGCAGACCGTTGTCGACGAATACACACACCAGTTGATCGCCGATAGCCTGATGCAACAGCGCAGCAACGACGGACGAATCAACACCACCGGACAAGCCCAGCAACACCTTGCGCTTACCGACCTGTTCGCGCACCCGTGCGGTCATATCTTCGATAATATTGGCGGCGGTCCAGAGCGCATCACAACCGCAGATCGTGCGGGTAAAACGCTCCAGAATTTCCAGACCTTTTAAGGTGTGAGTCACTTCCGGGTGGAACTGAATACCGTAAAAACGACGGCTGTCGTCTGCCATGGCGGCAATGGGGCAGGACGGCGTCGATGCCATCAATTCGAAGCCTTCGGGCATGGCGCTGACTTTGTCGCCGTGACTCATCCACACGTCAAGCATGGCTTTGTCGTCGGCATTACGGTCGCTGAAGCCATCGAGCAATTTGCCGGCGTTATCGACTTGCACTTCGGCGTAGCCGAATTCCTGCTCTTTGGAACCGATCACCGAGCCACCGAGCTGTTCCGCCATGGTCTGCATGCCGTAACAGATACCCAGGACCGGGACGCCGAAATCAAAGACGCGTTGCGGTGCGCGCGGTGATTGATCGGCATGCACCGATTCCGGTCCGCCGGACAAAATAATACCGTGCGGATTAAAAGCATCGATGTCTTCAGCGGTCATCTCGTAGGTGTGGATTTCACAGTAGACACCAATTTCGCGCACGCGGCGGGCGATTAATTGGGTGTACTGCGAACCGAAGTCGAGAATCAGAATTTTCTGGGCGTGAATATCAACTTGAGTCATGGCGGCGTTCCAGCAGTCAGACGAAGAAAACGGTTATACCCAGCGGCTTATCCGCTGCGGCTGATCATTCGTTTGGCACCCTCTTGGCGCCGGTAAAACAAAGACACCGGCCGCAGCCGGTGTCGGAATTCACTCAACCCATCTTAAGCCAGACGGTAGTTGGGCGCTTCCTTGGTGATCTGCACATCGTGCACGTGGCTTTCTTTAATGCCCGCGCCGGTAATCTGCACAAACTCGGGTTTGGTGCGCATCTCTTCGATGGTACGGCAACCAGTGTAACCCATGGAGGCGCGCAGGCCGCCCATCAACTGATGTACCACGGCATGCAGCGGACCTTTAACGTTAATGCGGCCCTCAATGCCTTCCGGAACCAGCTTCTCAACACCGCTTTCCACGGTCTGGAAGTAGCGGTCAGAGGAACCCTGAGTCTGGCCCATGGCACCAACAGAGCCCATGCCACGATAGCTTTTGTAAGCGCGGCCCTGGAACAGTTCAACTTCACCGGGCGATTCATCGGTACCGGCAAACATGGAACCGGCCATGATCACTGAAGCGCCGGCGACTATGGCTTTGGCGATATCACCGGAAAAACGGATGCCACCATCGGCGATCACCGGAATGCCTTTGCCCGACAATTCAGTGGCCACATCGGCCACGGCGGAAATTTGCGGTACACCGACGCCGGCGACGATACGAGTGGTGCAGATAGAGCCCGGACCGATACCGACTTTGACACCGTCAGCGCCGGCTTCAGCCAGGTCGCGAGCGGCGGCGGCGGTGGCGATATTGCCGCCAATCACATCCACCTGCGGATAGTTTTCTTTTACCCAACGCACCCGGTCGATTACACCTTTAGAGTGGCCGTGGGCGGTATCGACAACAATGACATCGACGCCGGCACGCACCAGGGCGTCGACGCGGTCTGGCGTTTCCGGGCCGGTACCAACAGCGGCACCCACACGCAGACGGCCATCGCTGTCTTTACAGGCATTGGGGTAAGCCTGGGCTTTATTGATGTCTTTAACGGTCATCAGACCGCGCAGCCGGAAGTCGTCGTCGACCACCAGCACTTTTTCGATGCGGTGTTCGTGCAACAGCTGACGCACCTGATCCGGCGCTACGCCTTCTTTGACGGTGACCAGTTGATCGCGCGGCGTCATCACCGTTTCGATACGGGCATCGAGATTCTTTTCAAAGCGCACATCGCGGCTGGTGACGATGCCGACCAGGTCGTCGCCATCCATCACCGGCACGCCGGAAATGTTGTTTTCGCCTGTCAGCGCCAGCAGTTCGCGAACCGCAGCATTCTGTTGAATGGTGATCGGATCACGCACCACCCCAGCTTCGAACTTCTTCACTAGGCGCACCTGCTGCGCCTGCTGTTCGATACCCATGCTTTTATGGATGATGCCGATACCGCCTTCCTGCGCCATGGCAATGGCCAGGCGA
>NZ_JBSWUW010000002.1:0-202159 GCF_056159245.1 Saccharospirillum sp. ABV4_185 | reverse complement strand
CTTCGGTGACGGTGTCCATGGCGGCGGACATCAGCGGAATGTTCAGGCTGATATTGCGGGTCAGTTGGGTTTTGAGCGTGACGTCCTTGGGCAGGACCTCGGAAAAACCGGGCACGAGCAGGACATCATCGAAAGTGAGAGCGGTTTGGGCGATGCGCAACATGGACTTCCCTCCGGGCGAAGTGGGAATGGCGGTTGCCAGCAGAGACAGCAGCAACCTAAGTTGGCGCGGCATTATAACCAGTTTTGACTTCGAGCAAAGTTTTATGCTCAAATCGCCGGTTTATATAGGCTGCCCCAATGCGGGCCGCACATCTGTAACCGCCGTTATAGATATAAAGGTTGATCAAAACGCCCGTCCGGGCGAGTGCCGCCTGGGCTCATTTCTATTCCAGGACTTCCATGGCACTGTCAGACCCGCAAGCACCGCTCACCGTCAGTCAGCTCAACCGCCAGGTTAAATTCCTGCTGGAAAACCAGTATCCGGCCGTTCCGGTCAGTGGCGAACTGTCGAATGTGGCACGGCCCGCGTCTGGCCATCTGTATTTCACGCTGAAAGACGGCAACGCTCAGGTGCGCTGCGCCATGTTCCGCTCCAGCCTGCAACGCTCCAGCTATAAACCCAAAGAAGGCGACCAGGTCATCGTGCGCGGTCGGGTCAGCCTGTATGAAGGCCGCGGCGATTATCAGATCATCGTTTCGTCGATGCAGCCCGAAGGTGAAGGCGCCTTGCAACAGGCGTTCTTCCAGCTCAAGGAACGCCTGGAAAAAGAAGGTCTGTTTGCAGCTGAACACAAGCAGCCGCTGCCTGAGCACATTCGTACGCTGGGTGTTGTCACCTCGCGCACCGGGGCAGCGCTGCACGATATTCTGACCGTGCTGAAACGCCGCTTTCCGGCCATGGCGATCATTCTGTACCCGGTCGCGGTTCAGGGCGAGGAAGCACCGGCGCAGATCGTGCGCGCCATAGAAACCGCCAACCGGTTGAACCAGGTAGATGCCCTGATCGTCGGCCGTGGCGGCGGTTCGCTGGAAGATTTGTGGTCGTTTAACGAAGAAATCGTCGCGCGGGCGATATTCAATTCCCGCTTGCCCATCGTTTCCGCTGTTGGTCACGAGGTCGATGTGTCAATCAGCGACTTTGTCGCCGATGTGCGCGCCGCTACGCCGTCTCAGGCAGCCGAATTGGTCAGCCCCGATCAGAACGATATTCGCCGCGCGCTGATCAACCAGCGCGCTCGCCTGGCGCGAGGGCTCGACCAACGCCTGCAAGCTGATCGCCGGCGTTTGTACCATGCGCGTCAGCGGCTGCGTGACCCCGGTGGTTTATTACGCGAATGGCAGCAACGCCTGGACGAGCGTGCAGGTCGGTTAATACGGGCGCTGAAATCGGGTCAACGCAGTCGCGCTCAGGCCTTTACCACTCTTACCGCCCGTTTGCGTCGGGCCAGCCCAGTCAATCAACTGAACAGCGACCGACGCCGCCTGGAACAGCTCGATAAACAACTGCGCCGACTGGCCCAGCAACAACTGCCGCCACGCCGGCAACAGCTGGGCTCGCTGGCCAGCCGACTGAATGCCTTATCGCCACTCAATACGTTAGAGCGCGGTTACAGCATTACTCGCGATGAAAGCGATAAGGTGGTGCAAAACGCTGACGCCTTATCCCCAGGCCAACGCATCACTACCTTGCTGCGTCGGGGACGAGTCGTCAGTACCGTAGAGAAGATCGAAATGGAGGAGCCTTTAACGGCTCCCAAGACAGACTGAGGCAAGCCGGCGACCCAGGATCGGGTTGCCATTTTTTTTTAGCGGCGGCCGCCGCGCTGAGTGCGCCCTTTAGCGTGCTCGCGACTCTTGCGTACACCGGTGCGAGTGCTGGCTTTATTGGCATAGGGATTCTCACCCACGACGAATTCAAAACGAATCGGCGTGCCACGCACCTTCAAGGCTTTGCGGAAGGCATTTTCCAAGTAGCGTTTATAGCTTCCCGGCAGCTCGTTGAGCTGATTGCCGTGTACGACGATCACCGGCGGGTTCGACCCGCCCTGGTGCGCATAACGCGGCTTGATGCGTCGACCACGCACCATCGGCGGTTGATGCAGCTCGATCACACCTTTCAGAATATTGGTCAGCTGGTTGGTGCTCCACTTGCCCCGCGCTGATGCGTAAGCCTGGTTCACCGACTTGTACAGATGACCGACGTTGGTGCCGTGCAGTGCCGAAATAAAGTGAATATCGGCCCAATCCAAAAACGGCAGGCGCCGTTCAATGCTTTCTTTAATGTGGTCTTTTTTGTCCTGATCCAGGCCATCCCATTTGTTAATGGCAACCACCAAAGCCCGACCTGACTCCAGCACAAAGCCGAGCATATGCATGTCCTGCTCGACCAGACCATCACGCGCATCGATCACCAGAATGACCACGTTGGCATCCTGAATCGCCTGCAGCGTTTTAACGATGGAGAATTTCTCCACCGCCTCAGAAATACTTTTACGGCGACGCACACCAGCGGTGTCGATCAGCGTATAGGCCTGATCATCACGCTCGTAAGGAATATAGATGGAATCCATGGTGGTGCCGGGATGGTCGTAAACCACCACTCGTTCTTCACCGAGCATGCGGTTGACCAGGGTCGATTTACCCACATTGGGCCGGCCGACGATGGCCAGACGGATGTTGTCGTCATCGTCTTCGGTAGCCAATGGATCATCATCGACCGGGAATTCGGCCAGCACGTCTTCCAACAGTGAACGCACGCCTCGGTTATGAGCCGCCGCAATCGGCCGGGGCGACTCTTTCAAACCCAGTTCGTGAAAATCGCCCAGGACCACATCGGTATCCAGACCATCGGTCTTGTTAACCACCAGATGCACCGGCTTACCGGTTTTGCGCAGATGCTGGGCGATGTGGTTGTCGGCGGCGGTGACACCCGACTGGGCATCGGTGATAAAGAGCACCACATCGGCTTCTTCGATGGCGGCCATCGATTGCTGCGCCATGCGCTCATCGAGGCCTTCTTCAAAACCGCTGATACCGCCGGTATCGATAACAATAAAGGAGCGGTCATCGAGCTTACCGTCACCGTATTTGCGGTCACGCGTCAGCCCCGCCCAGTCGGCAACCAGAGCGTCGCGACTGCGCGTAAAGCGATTAAATAAAGTGGATTTGCCGACATTGGGTCGGCCAACCAAGGCAATTACCGGGATCATTAACGAGCCTCGTTGGGCTGACGAAACGACAGCCGTTTGATTCGCGACGAGTTGCCTTGTTGCAGAATATAGTCGTCACCCAAAGCCACCGGCGCGGTGCTGGCACCGGTCCAGTCGACCAGACGGGTAGCCAGCCATTCACCGGTTTCGGCGTCGAGCAGATGCACATAACCATCGGCATCGGAGACCGCCAGCTTATCTTTCCAGGGTAGCACCTGGCTCAGACGACGGTAGGTGAATTGCTCCTGAGTCCAGACCACAGCCAGCGAGCGCGGATCCAGCGCCACCACATGGCTCTGATCGTTCACCGCGTACCAGTAATTCTGACCCGGTATAACGGCGCGGTAAGTCGACAATGGCTGGCTGGCCAGAACCTGACCGGAAGCTGCATCCAACACCAGCATGTCGCCCTGATAACCAGCGGCGAGCAGGTAATCTCCGACACGAGTGACGCTGGCATCCACATCGACCAATCGGCTGACGTCGGTCTTACCCTGGGCGCGGGCGATGCGGTATTCCCAGGCGGGCGAGCCATCGGCCAGACTCAAACCAACCAGCTTGCCATTGGCCAGGCCGGTAACCACCAGATCATCCACCAGCAGCGGACGGGCGGTACCGGTAATGGTCAACTCCGGCTCGGCATCCTGATAGACCCACAACGGCCGGCCGGTATTGCGCTCCAGCGCCATCACCCGGCCGTCCATCGTCTGAACGATCAGACGATCTTCAAGCAGTAAAGGCGCTTCGGTCGCCAGCGCAGAAATCGCAGTTGACCAGAGTTCGCGGCCTTCCCAGTCGAACAGTTTGACGTCGCCGTTACCGCTCATGATCACCATCTGACGTTCATCGGCGGCCAGTGGCGCGGTAATCTGATCGGCCAGTTGGCGACGCCAGATAAACTTGCCCGACTCCGACAACAACGCCACTTCACCCAGCGGCGAAGCGGTCAGAATGCCACGCTCGGTCACCAGTGGAGCGATGCGGCTGAACGGCATCTCGGTGTAACGCTCTTCGAGCATCTGCCACCAGTCGATGCGCAGGTCCACCAGTTGCGGCCGCTCTTCCGGCAAAGGTGCCTGAGCTTCACGCAGTGAGCCACCGGCACAGGCCGTCAACAGGCTGACCAAGGCGGCCAGAATCAGGGCATTGCGCATTAAGCTTCGTCCGTCTCAGTCGCCAGGTCGTTCAACTTCATTTCCAGATAAGGCGCATTGACGCCTTGCTGGGCAGATTCTTCCAAAGCGGTCTGGTAAGCAGCACGAGCCGCATCGACATCGCCCTGGCTGAGCAGGATGTCACCACGCAGTTCATGGCTGGGCACTTCGAAGCCTTCTCGATCAATGGCGTCCAGTTCGGCCAAAGCAGCGTCATAGTTTTCTGCTGAATAATGCACGCGCGCCAACCGCAGATGCACCACCGGCACCAGACTGTCATCGGCGTTATCCAGCGCCCATTCCAGCTCGTCTACGGCCGCGACAAGATCGCCGCCCTCAACCGCCTGCTTGGCGCCTTGCAACGCAGCGTAAACACCATAAACGGTGTCGCTGTATTCGTTTTTCAGATTATCAATACGCGCAGCGACGGTGTCGGCATCTGCATTTTCCACAGCGCTCATCAAATCATCATAAAGCGTGGACGCGGCTTCGAGTTTGGACTGGGTTGTGTTCTTGTAGAATGTCCAGCTGAAAAAGGCCACCAGGGCCACCAGAACGGCGCCAATAACATAGTTGCCGTAACCCGACCACCACTTTTTGATCGCTTCAATCTGTTCCTGTTCTGTGTCGTACACCTTGTCACTCCTGCTGTCAGAGGCGTCCTTCAGTCGCAACCGAAGGCTTTCTTGTCATTAATAGGGTCAGTTAGTCAGCAACGACCGCAACTGATCGACGGCCACATCAAAACCGCACTGAATTTGTTCGCGATCATCCCGCAATGGCTTGATGGTCAATTGCTGCCGGGCGACTTCATCGTCACCCAATATCAACGCCAAAGGCGCGGCGGATTTATCGGCTTTTTTCATCTGGCTCTTAAAAGAACCACCGCCGCAATTCACTTGCAGACGCAAACCGGGAATTTCGCTGCGCAACTGCTCGGCCAGCTTAAAGCCCTCGCGCGAGGCGGCATCGCCGGCCAGAATAAAGTAGGCATCCAGGGTTGCAAAGACGCTGGACGGAATCTTTTCAAGGGTTTCCAGCAACAGGATCAGCCGCTCGACGCCCAAGGCGAAACCGGCGGCCGGCGTCTCCTTACCACCGAGTTGCGGTACCAGACCATCATAACGACCGCCACCGCAAACAGTGCCCTGAGCACCCAGGCTGTCGGTGATCCACTCAAAGACAGTGCGCGAGTAATAATCCAAACCACGGACCAGGCGCGGATTGATCACGTACTTCACGCCGGCGCCATCGAGCAACTCGCACAACAGCTGGAAATGCGCGCGCGATTCATCGTCGAGATAGTCATCAAACACCGGCGCATCGTTGAGCAGCGCCTGAGTGGTTTCGCTTTTGGAATCGAGAATGCGCAAAGGATTGGTGTGCAAGCGCTTCTGGCTGTCTTCGTCCAGCTGATCGGCAACGCCTTCCAGAAAACTCACCAGCGCATCGCGATAGCTGGCGCGTGCGGCACTGCTGCCGAGCGTATTGAGGTGCAATGTCACGTGCTCGCATAAACCCAGATTGTTGAGCAGACGCGCGCTTAACAGAATCAGTTCGGCGTCGATATCGGCGCTGGCCATGCCGAAGGTTTCGGCGCCAATCTGATGAAACTGACGGTAACGGCCTTTCTGTGGACGCTCGTAACGGAACATCGGGCCGGTGTACCACAGCCGCTGAACCTGGTTGTGCAATAAGCCATGCTGCAAGGCCGCGCGCACGCAACCTGCGGTGCCTTCCGGACGCAGCGTCAGGCTGTCGCCGCCGCGGTCCTCGAAGCTGTACATTTCTTTCTCGACGATATCGGTATGCTCACCCACACCGCGTTTGAACAACGCCGTTGGCTCGACCACCGGCATGCGGATTTCGCGATAACCATATTGGTCGAGCACGGCGCGCACCTGCGCTTCCAGATACTGCCAGACCGGACTAACGTCCGGCAGAATGTCGTTCATGCCACGAATGGCTTGCAGTGTGGACAACTCACTTTCTCCCGATTACAACACAGCGACAACGGACTGAAACCAATCAGTCCTTGGCGATCAGGTTCGCCTCTTGCGCTTCTTTTTCAGCCACCTTCTGACGAATCAGTTTTTCGTAGTGATCCACCAGATTGTCGTGACCGACCTTATGATCTTTTTCGCCATCAACATAAATCAGATGCTGAGGTGTACCGCCGGTCAGACCAACATCGGCTTCTTTGGCTTCGCCCGGACCATTCACAATGCAACCGATGACAGCAACATCGAGCGGTGTCATCACATCATCGAGACGCTCTTCCAAAGCGTTCATGGTGCCGATGACATCGAAGTTCTGCCGCGAGCAGGACGGACAGGCAATAAAGTTGATGCCTTTGGAACGCAGCCGCAGACTCTTCAAAATATCAAAGCCGACTTTAACTTCTTCAACCGGGTCCGCCGCCAGCGATACCCGCAAGGTATCGCCAATGCCATCCATCAACAGCATGCCCAGACCAACGGACGACTTAACGGTACCCGAGCGCAAACCGCCAGCTTCGGTAATGCCCAGATGCAACGGCTGGTCAATCTGATCGGCGATCTTGCGATAGGCCGCGACTGCCATAAACACATCCGAGGCTTTCAGGCTGAGTTTAAATTCATGAAAATCGAGACGGTCGAGAATATCGATATTGGTCAGCGCTGATTCCACCAGGGCGTCCGGTGTCGGTTCGCCATATTTGCGCTGCAGATCTTTGCTCAATGAACCGGCATTCACACCGATGCGAATCGGAATGCCATGATCTTTGGCCGACTGTACGACAGCACGCACTCGGTCTTCACGACCGATATTGCCCGGGTTAATACGCAAACAATCGACGCCCAACTCGGCGACGCGCAGCGCAATTTTGTAATCGAAATGGATATCGGCAACCAAAGGCACATCGACACGCTGACGAATTTTGCCAAAGGCTTCGGCGGCATCCATGGACGGCACAGAAACGCGCACAATATCGGCGCCAGCCTGTTGGATACGATTGATCTGCTCGACGGTGGCATCGACATCACGCGTTTCGGTGTTGGTCATGCTCTGCACCGAGATCGGCGCATCGCCACCCACAGGCACCGAACCTACCCAGATCTTACGTGAGACCCGGCGTTTAATCGGGCTTTGATGGCGTTTGTTCATATCACTCATCGTTCCTCCCGCCAGCTTTGAAAAAGCTGGAATTCCTCGCTGTTGGCAAAACGAGTTGCCAATTGTTCAGCCAGTTTATTAACCAATTCAGCGTCATGATTAGCATCCGCCAGGCGAATGCCTAACCACAGACTGCTGGCACTTTGGTCAGCTTCCGCCCGTTGCATAAACGACTGGTACGCGTCGAACGCGGCGACCGTTTCATGCTGTTCATTGAGCAGATCGGCCAAACCTAAATAGGCACTGGCACGCTCTGCATCCAGCGTCAGTGCCCGACGATAGGCATCAATAGCCACGCTATTATTACCCAGACGCCGTTCACTCAAGGCGAGATATTCAAAACTCTGGGCGCGACGTTGGAAAAACGCATCGTCGGTCACCTCGACAAAGCGGTCACGGGCGGCCTGATAACGCCCTTCGTTATACAGAAAAACGGCGTACTGAAACATCGATTCAGTACCACCGCCATAACGCACCGCGCGTTGGAAATTCTCTTCTGCCAGCGCCGTTTCGCGCTCGACATCAAATACCCGAGCCAGGCCCAGATAAGCACCGGCCGCTTCATCATCGAGCGACAGCGCTTCATTTAAAGCGGCCTTGGCCTGATGCAGGTTATTGTTCTCGAAATGGCGATAGCCGATCTGAATATAGGTCTGCACCGCCTGATCAACATCCTGCTGATCATCGAGACGACTGCTGCTGGTAGTGACACAGCCGGCCAGCACCAGACTGACCAGCGCCGCCAGAGTCAGCCGTTTCACAGCGATCCCCGCTGGCCCCGGCTGGAGGCGATTTCAGCCGCGGTACGGCCCAGTTCCACCGCTTCGATATAGCGCACCGAACGTTTGGTTTTATCGCTTACCTGACCGACCAACTGGCCGCAGGCGGCATCAATATCGTCACCGCGCGTCTTGCGAATGGTGACGTTGTAGCCAGCGGCATGGAGGATGTCGCGGAAACGATGCATGCGGTTATTACTCGGCCGTTCGTAACCGGAATTGGGGAACGGATTAAACGGAATCAGGTTGATCTTGCACGGCGTATTGCGCAGCACTTCGGCCAGTTCGTGGGCGTGCTCGGGCTTGTCGTTAACGCCGTTGATCAGGGTGTATTCGATGGTGGTAACGCGCTTCTCGCTGAAGCGTGACATGTAATGATTGCAAGCATCGAGCGTCGCCTGAACACCGTATTTCTTATTCAGCGGCACCAAGGTATTGCGCAATTCATCGTTCGGCGCGTGCAGCGACAGCGCCAGAGCCACATCGGTGACTTTGGCCAATTCATAAATCGCCGGAACCACGCCGGAAGTACTGAGCGTGACGCGGCGCTTGGACAGGCCGTAGGCGTTGTCGTCCATCATCAGGCCCATGGCCTCGACGACGTTATCGAAATTCAACAGCGGCTCGCCCATACCCATCATTACCACATTGGTGATGCGGCGTTCTTTGGCAGACGACTGACCGTCTTCACCGACTTCGAAAGACCGCGCCGCCACCCAGACCTGAGCGATAATTTCCGCCGAGCTGAGATCACGGTTAAAGCCTTGCTTACCGGTGGAACAAAAGGAGCAGTCCAACGCGCAGCCAATCTGCGACGACACACAGAGAGTGCCGCGCCCGTCTTCAGGAATATAAACCGTTTCGACCGCACTGCCGCCGGGCATTTTCATCACCCATTTGCGCGTGCCGTCTTTGGAATCTTTGCAGTAGGTAACCTCGGGCGTGACGATTTCCGCCACTTCCTTGAGCTTAACGCGCAAGGCCTTACTGACGTCAGTCATGGCATCAAAGTCATCAACACGACGCTGGTGAATCCATTTCAGCACCTGAGTGGCGCGAAACTTTTTCTCGCCCAGTTCGTTGACGAAAAAATCTTCCAGCGCGGGCAAGCCCATGCCGAGCAGATTAACTTTGGATAATGCCTGTTCAGTCATTTTGGTTCCCGATGGTTACGGAAGACGCTTAACGGGAGACGCTGAACGCTAGCTTGGTTTGGCGTCTCACGTCTGGGCGGCACTCCGCTCCCGTTAGGCGTTAAGCTTTATCGAGCGCAGATTTCGCTCTCATTGAAAAAATACGCAATTTCGCGTTCGGCTGAAGCCGGGGCGTCAGAACCGTGAACGGCGTTGGCATCGATGCTGGCAGCGAAATCGTGACGCAGAGTACCAGCGGCAGCTTCGGCCGGGTTGGTCGCGCCCATGATTTCACGGTTTTTGGCAATGGCGTTGTCGCCTTCCAAAACCTGAACCACAACCGGGCCTGAGGTCATGAACTCAACCAGAGCGCCGAAGAAAGGACGTTCTTTGTGTTCGGCGTAGAAGCCCTCGGCCTGTTCCTGGCTCAAGCGCAGCATTTTGGAGCCGACGATGGTCAGACCAGCGGTTTCAAAACGGCTGTAGATGGCGCCGATCAGGTTCTTGGCAACGGCGTCGGGCTTGATGATGGACAGAGTACGTTCTTTGGCCATGGGCATTATTCTCCACTGAGGGTCAATTGGTCGGCGGCGGATTATACGTGGCCGGCCGGCCCGTTACCATGGCCGCACCATCGTTGCACCCCATTTTACCGACTCAAATGACAAAACAGCGGTCAACAACTGAGTCAAAACGTTTGAGTGGCCGTTTAAACGGCGTTTTGCACCGCGATATCACGAATTCGGCCAACCATGGCACGCAGGCCGTTGCCGCGCGTCGGACTCAGATGACGCACCAGATCGAGCTTGCCGAAGTAGTCTTCAACATCAAAATCCAGAATCGCCTGACTGGAGCGGCCGTTGTAGGCCGCCAATACCACCGCCAGCAGACCCCGTACGATGTGGGCGTCAGAATCTGCCTGGAAATAGAGCCGTTCGTTATCGACGCTGTGCGCCAACCAGACCTGGCTTTGGCAGCCGCGCACGATGCGCTCGTCGGTTTTCAGGCCGTCGTCCATCGCCGGCAGTTCTTTGCCCAGATCGATGATGTAGCGATAGCGGTCTTCCCAGCTATCGAAAAAAGACAGGGCTTCGAGAATGTCGTCAGGCGTGATGTCGACGCCGAATTCGCTGCTCATGGTTAGATTCCATGGTTAATAAAGCTGAAATAAAGCGGTCGGGATTAAAAAAACAGCCCGGTCTCAAGCCGGGCCTCTTCACTCATGCGTTCCCGGTTCCAGGGTGGGTCGAACACCAGTTCAACCTCAACCGCCTCGATGCCCGGCACCCGGGCAACCCGATATTTAACGTCATCGACCAGTACCGGCCCCATCCCGCAACCCGGTGCGGTCAGCGTCATCTCTATATGAGCCGTCTGACCGTCGATGCGCACGCCGTAGATCAACCCAAGATCGACAATATTGACCGGAATTTCCGGATCATAAACCGTCGCCAAGGCTTGCCACAGGTGGGCTTCATCGGGCTGGCCGTCGGCACTGGGCGCAAACTCCAGCACCTGCGGCTCCATGCCGATGGCATCGCCATCCAGGCCATCAATGCGCGCCATATTGCCTTGATGCACCACGGTGTAATTGCCACCGAGCGACTGCGTCAGCGTAATAAAGCTGTCGGCCGGGATGGTAATGGGGGTTCCAACTGGAACCAGACGCGCCTGTACATCGCGTTGCGTCACCACCATGCGTTTTTCAGTCATCGGCGAGCGCTCACACCGCCTCTTCTTCGTCGATGATAAAGCTCTCGCCGCAACCGCATTCTGCGCTGACGTTGGGGTTGTTGAACTTGATCACTCGATTGACGCCATCGGCGCCAAAATCAATTTCGGTACCACGCACAATCGGCAAGGCGGTTTTCTCTACGAACAAAGTTACGTCGTCGGCTACGGCAAATTGCAGATCGCTGTCATCCGCTTCAGAGACAAAATCGACGACATACATGTAGCCCGAGCAGCCACTTTCTTTCACCGCCAGGCGAATGCCCGAGGCACCGGCCTGTTGGATCTGGCGCCGGGCGTGTTCTACCGCAGCGGGTGTCATGGTGACCGCAGGTGCGGCCTGGTTTGGGTCGAAGGATTCAACACTCATGAGATCCCCTCCTGTTGCTGGCCATAATGGTCACAGCAAAAATGTTTTTACTTTGTCGAGGCCGGCGAACAGAGCGTCGACATCGTCCCTACTATTATAGAGCGCGAAACTGGCGCGGACCGTTCCGGTGATGCCGAAACGTTCCATCACCGGCATCGCACAGTGGTTACCGGTGCGTACGGCGATACCCTGTTGATCGAGCAACATGCCAATATCGGCCGGGTGCGCGCCATCAAGCAAAAAGCTGAGCACACCGGCGCGGTGGTCCGCTTCACCGATCAAGCGCAAGCCTTCATAGGACTTAGCCCGCTCGACCGCGTAATTGAGTACATCGGTTTCGTGCGCGGCCAACGCTGTGCGATCCAGCCCTTCCAGAAACTCAACCGCCGCTCCCATACCGATGGCACCGGCAATATTGGGGGTGCCCGGTTCGAATTTATAGGGCAGCGCGTTATAAGTCGTGCCGGCGAAGGACACAGTTTCAATCATCTCGCCACCGCCCATAAAGGGTGGCATCGCCTGCAGCAGCTCGCGCTTGCCGTAGAGCGCGCCCATACCGGTCGGGCCGTACATTTTGTGCGCCGAGAAGCTGTAGAAATCGCAATCCAGCGCCTGGACGTCCAGCGGCCAATGCGCCACGGCCTGAGCACCATCGATCAACACCTTGGCGCCCACGGCATGGGCTTTCTCAACAATGCTTTCGACCGGATTTACCGTACCCAGCGCATTGGAGACATGCACCACCGAGACCAGTTTGACGCGCTCATCGAGCAGATCATCCAGCGCTGCTAAATCAATCTGACCAAGTTCATCGACCGGCATCGGCACCAATTCGCAACCGGTCTGACCGGCGAGCAGCTGCCAGGGTACGATATTGGCATGGTGCTCCATGGTCGACACCAGCACCCGATCACCCTGACGCAAGTGCTCGCGCCCCCAACTGAACGCCACCAGATTAATGCCTTCGGTGGTGCCCTTGGTCCAGATAATTTCCTGGCGATCGGCAGCGTTAATAAAACGCTTTACCGATTCGCGCGCGGCTTCGAATTTGCCGGTTGCCCGGTCGCTCAACGTATGAGCGCCGCGATGCACATTGGCGTTATCGTGGCGGTAGTAATCGCAAATGGCATCGATCACCACGTTCGGTTTTTGAGTCGTCGCACCGTTATCCAGATACACCAGCGGCTTGCCGTTGACCTGCTGATCCAGGATCGGAAACTGGGCGCGTATGTCGGCAAGGTTAAAACTCATGCCACCGGCTCCAGCGCGGCGCCCTGAGCAAAGCGTTCACGCAACAGCGGTTGCAGTAAATCACGCACCGGCGCGTCAGCCAGACCATCGAGCAATTCATTAATAAAGGCGAAATTCAACATCACCTCGGCTTCTTCGCGCCGGATGCCGCGCGCCAGAAAATAGAACAGCGCGCTGTCGTCACGCTGAGCGACGGTTGCGCCGTGGGCGCACTTGACGTCGTCGGCGTAGATTTCCAGTTCCGGCTTGGTATCCACTTCCGCCTGATGACTGGTCAGCAGGTTTTTATTGCTCAGTTCCGCCAGCGTTTTTTGCGCGTCTTTATGAATATGAATACGGCCGTTGAACACCGCCTTGGCTTTATCGGCAATGATGCCACGAAACACTTCGCTGGACGTGCAGTGCGGCACGCAATGTTCCAGGGTGGTGTGGTAATCGATATGTTCCTGACCGCGCGGCAAATAGACGCCGTTCAATTTAAGTTCGGCGCCGCTACCGTTGTGTTCAACCACCAGATCCTTGCGCTTCAAGGTACCGCCGAGCGCCATATGGAAGCTGTCGAGATGGGCGTAACCGCCTAAGGAGGCATGCACCGAACCCAGATGGCGTACATCGCCCTCTTCAAGCAACAGATGATAATGACGCAGGCGCGCATTGGCGGCCAACTGCAATTCGGTGACCGGATTAATAAAGACAGCGCCGCTGGCTTCATTACTGAAGGTTTCCACTAAAGTCGCCTCGGCGCGATCGCCAAGATCAACCAATATTCGTACTGGAATAACGCGCTCTGTCGCCGCCGAGGAAATCACCTGATTCAGATGCAGCGGTTTGTCGAGCACCGTGCCTGGCGCGATTTCAATCCACACCGCTTCGCTCAGCATTGCCTGATTAAAGACATTAAACAGCTGGCGTTCACCGGCCAGGGTTTTGCTCAGACGCTGCTCGAATTCGCTGCGTGTTTGCGCATCGGCTTTTGACAGCAAACGCACACTGACGCCTTCCGGCAGTTCGTCATGATTGACCAACTGGCCATCAACCAGCGTCAGCGTAACGCATGACCAGTCGCCAAAATCGACACCCTGGGCAGCGCTGGGTGGCGCTGCCAATTGCCAGTCGGTATGGGTTAACGAACGCAGCGGTGTGTATTTCCAGTCTTCGGTTTTACGCGTCGGCCAGGGAGTTTTAGTGAACCGTTCCCAACCGAGCGCACGCCAGTTAGACAGCCAGCTCCAGTCGGTCGCCGCCTGCAACTGTTGATGCGCATTCTGTGCCTGCATTGATACGACGGCCACCTCAGGCTACCTCCTCGTCGATCCATCCGTAGCCTTGCTTTTCCAGCTCCAGCGCCAGCTCACGACCACCGGATTTGACGATCTTGCCTTTGGCCAGAACGTGAACGTAATCGGGAACGATGTAGTCAAGCAGACGCTGATAATGGGTCACCACAATCATGGCGCGATCAGGGCTGCGCAACGCATTGACACCATTCGCAACCACTTGCAAGGCATCGATATCCAGACCGGAATCGGTTTCGTCGAGAATGCACAGCTTGGGTTCCAGCAACATCATCTGCAGCAGTTCGTTGCGCTTTTTCTCGCCGCCTGAAAAGCCTTCATTGACGCCACGCTTAAGGAAATCCTGCGGCAAATCCACGGCCTGACATTTCTCCCGCGCCAGCTTGATAAAGTCCATCGAACTCATGGCTTCCTGACCGCGCGAGCGGCGGATCGCATCAACACTGGCTTTTAGAAATTCCATATTGGAAACACCGGGGATTTCGACCGGATATTGGAACGCCAGAAACAGACCCGCCTGAGCGCGTTCTTCCGGCTCCAGATCAAACAATGACTGGCCATCGAATTCAGCGCTGCCGCCGGTCACTTCATAACCAGCACGACCCGCCAGAACATGGCCGAGCGTACTTTTTCCCGCGCCGTTCGGGCCCATAATGGCGTGAACTTCGCCGGCTTTTACGTCCAGATTCAGACCGCGCAAGATGGCTTTGTCGTCTATCTGGGCTGAGAGATTGTCAATCTTAAGCATTGCGTTGGTATCCGTCGTTTAACTCTTTATCGGTACGATTGCCGTACGTTTACCGCCGGTACTACAGACCGGCCGCTGATTAATTCCGGTGCGTTTAACCCACCGCGCCTTCGAGGCTGACTTCCAGCAATTTGCCCGCCTCGACCGCAAATTCCATCGGTAATTCCTTGAACACTTCCTTGCAAAAACCGTTGACGATCATCGACACCGCCTTCTCCGGATCGATGCCTCTTTGCTGGCATAAAAACAGCTGGTCGTCGCTGACTTTTGAGGTCGTCGCTTCGTGTTCGATCACCGCCGTCGGATTTTTCGATTCAATGTACGGGAAGGTGTGAGCGCCACACTGATCGCCGATCAACAGCGAATCACATTGAGTGTAGTTACGCGCGCCTTCTGCACCCGGGTTCATACGCACCAGACCGCGATAAGCATTTTCCGAACGCTTGGCGCTGATGCCTTTGGCGATGATGGTCGAACGGGTGTTTTTGCCCAGGTGAATCATCTTGGTGCCGGTATCGGCCTGCTGATAATTCGAGGTCAGCGCCACCGAATAAAATTCACCGATGCTGTCGTCGCCTTTCAAAATGCAGGACGGGTATTTCCAGGTGACCGCTGAACCGGTTTCCACCTGAGTCCAGGAGATTTTCGAGCGGTTGTGCGCCATACCGCGCTTGGTGACGAAGTTAAAAATACCGCCCTCGCCTTTTTCATTACCCGGGTACCAGTTCTGCACGGTCGAATATTTAATCTCGGCATCATCCAGAGCGACCAGTTCAACCACAGCGGCGTGCAGTTGATTTTCATCACGCATCGGCGCGGTGCAACCTTCCAGATAGCTGACGTGACTGCCTTCATCGGCAATCAACAGAGTGCGCTCAAACTGCCCGGTTTTGGCTTCGTTGATGCGGAAATAGGTCGACAATTCCATCGGGCAACGCACGCCTTTGGGAATGTAGACAAAGCTGCCATCGGAGAACACAGCCGAGTTCAGCGCCGCATAGAAATTATCTTTCTGCGGCACCACTGAACCGAGGTATTTTTTCACCAGCTCAGGGTATTCCTGAATGGCTTCAGAGATGGAGCAGAAAATCACCCCGGCATCTTTAAGCTTTTCGCGGAAGGTGGTGCCTACGGAGACCGAGTCGAACACCATATCGACGGCAACACCGGCCAACACTTCCTGCTCGTGCACAGGGATGCCCAGCTTCTCATAGGTACGCAGTAATTCTGGATCGACTTCATCGAGCGACTTGGGCCGATCTTCCATGCTCTTGGGCGAGGAATAATAGGACAACGACTGAAAATCCGGCTTGGGATATTTCACGTGTGCCCAGTTCGGTTCTTCCATTTCCAGCCAGGCACGAAACGCCTGTAGACGCCACTCGAGCATCCATTCAGGTTCCTGTTTCTTGGCCGAAATCAGCCGGATAACGTCTTCGTTCAGGCCCGGTGGAATCGTCAAGGATTCAACATCCGTGGTCCAACCCGCGGCGTATTCCGATTTCAGATACTGCTCAATATTTTCACTCATGGTCTATCACCTGGAGGACGGTCGTCCTTTTAGGAAGCCACCGACGACTGCTTACGCAGCGCCGGCACGGCTTCACGAATACTGTCGATGGCCTGATCCACTTCTGCAGTGGTTGTGTAGCGTCCCAGGCTGAAACGCAACGAACCGTGGGCCACGCTGTCGGCCAGGCCCATGGCTTTTAAAACATGTGACGGTTCAACGCTGGCGGAGGTACAGGCCGAACCGGTACTGACCGCCAATTGGCGCAGCGCCATCATCAGCGCTTCGCCATCGACGCCACCAAAGGCCACATTTAAATGGCCGGGCGTGCGCGGCGCATTGCCACCATTGATGTGCACATCACCGAGGTCGGCGATGCCCGCCCACAACCGATCACGTAAGGCGCCGATGCGTTCGGCTTCTTCAGCGAGTTCGGTTCTGGCAATTCTTGCGGCTTCACCCATGGCGACCAGTTGATGGGTCGCCAGCGTTCCCGAACGCATGCCTCGTTCGTGACCACCGCCGTGAATCTGAGCTTTTAATTCCAGTGTCGAACGACGCTTCACATAGAGCGCGCCGACACCTTTGGGCGCATAAAATTTATGGCCGGAAATTGACAACAAGGTCGCCTGCCAGGCCGTCACATCGACCGGAATTTTGCCCACCGCCTGAGCGGCGTCGATATGAAACCAGATATCCCGTTCGGCCAGCAGGGCACCGATTTCAGCAACCGGATTCAACACTCCGGTTTCATTGTTAGCCGCCATAATGCTAACCAACCGGGTGTTGGGCTGTAGCGCCTCGGCGACTGCTGCAGCACTGATCACGCCATCGCGATCGGGCGACAATACCGTCACACCGTAACCTTGTTTGCGCAGGTATTCGGCTGGGTCGAGAATGGCTTTGTGTTCGGTAGCGCTGACGATCAGATGGCAATCATCGGGCGCAAAATTTTCTGCCACACCTTTTAACGCCAGGTTGTTGCTCTCGGTGGCGCCGCTGGTCCAGACGATTTCGCGATTGTCGGCTCCGATTAACTCCGCCAGCTCATTGCGCGCTTCTTCCACCGCTTCTTCCGCGAGCCAACCAAGCAGGTGGGAGCGCGACGCCGGGTTGCCGTACTGACCTTCGCGGGTCAAAAACTGCATCAGCTTCTGCGCCACTCGCTCATCAACCGGCGTGGTGGCGGCGTAATCAAAATAAATGGGTGCGTTATTCATAGCTGACTCGCCAGAATGGTCGCTTCGCTGGACCGGCGCTTAGCGCCCTCGTCCACCGGCACCTCGCCCTGGCTCTCCTGCAAATACAAATTCTGACGTTGATTGACCGATTGGATGTCGCGCCGGGCGACCAGATCGGCCAGGGAAATATCATCGAGAAAATCGTGAATCTGGGAACTGAGGTCCTGCCACAGATGATGCGTTAAACAGACCTCGCCCTGCTGGCAGCCGGTTTTGCCTTTACAGCGGGTGGCATCGAGGCTTTCACTGACCGCATCGACCACGTCAGCGACGCTGATGTCGGCACTGGGACGACCCAGACGATAACCTCCACCCGGTCCACGCACCGAGGTCACCAGCCCGTGACGACGCAGTTTGGAGAACAGCTGTTCCAGGTAGGACAGCGAAATATCCTGTCGCTGTGAGATATCGGACAGGCTGATCGGGCCGGCATGCTGGTTCAGCGCCAGGTCAAGCATGGCGGTGACCGCGTAGCGGCCTTTGGTGGTTAATCTCATAAGGTGGCTCCCGTGCGGGTCCAGGCTCCATTTCCGCCTTGGTTGCAACTTAGATCGTTGCAACCTCAATAGTGGCGCGAATTATAAATACCCGAGTAAAACAGTCAACTATTTATACCGCTCTATCTCGGGGCCTGCCGGCGCTTTTCAAGGGCTTTGTTCGAGTCGAAAGGCGTTCCAATAATGATCGTCACGATCAAAAGGTTTTGCTTTACCCACCGTCATCGGCCGCTATGCTCGCCCGTCCCTTATGAGGATACGCCCTTGATCATCCAACCTGCCGACCAGCCCGTCTGGGATTACGACCTGATCGCCGATCGCCTGCGCGGCCCCGGTTGGGTTTATTTGCCTCTGGGCGTGGAATCGGGTCTGGCGCTGGATCTGCTGCAGGATTTGCACCGCCTGCCCGATGAGCAGTGGCGCCAGGCGGGTATTGGCCGTCGCCAGGATCATCACACCAATGAGTTGATTCGCCGCGATGCCACCTGCTGGCTGACCGGAAACACCGACGCTCAACAGCGCTATCTGGCGGCGACCGAAGCCTTGCGGGTGGAACTGAACCGGCGCTTGCTGCTGGGGTTGTTCGACTACGAGTGCCATTACGCCCGCTATGACAGCGGCGCTTTTTATCGCAAGCATCTGGATGCGTTTCGCGGCCGTTCCAATCGGGTGCTGACCACCGTCACCTACCTGAACCCAGACTGGAATTCATCCAATGGCGGCGAGATCGTGCTCTACGACCAAGACGATTCCGAACTGGCCAGACTGCAACCCAGCCTCGGCGCCATGGTGATTTTTCTCAGCGAGGAATTTCCACACGAAGTGCTGGCCGCCAATCGCAGTCGCTTTTCCATCACCGGCTGGTTTCGCCGCAACAACAGCACGACCGACTGGGTCGACCCGGCGCGTTGATCGACCGGCGGGCTCAGGACAGCAGCAGCCGCACGCCCATCAGCAGCAGATAAACAACCAAGACCGCCAGCGCATAACGCCAATCAGGCCACAACAGCGATCCGCGCTTTCCCGTCAACCAGGCGCTTTTGCCCAGCAAAACGCGGCCACCACGGTGGCTCAAGTAAAACCCCAACATAAACAGCAAAGGGTGCAGTAACAGCGTCACACTGGTGGCACCGAGCACCGCCGGACTCATCTCGACACCATAGCTGAATACATAAAACGTCAGGCTTTGCAGCGTACCCAGCCCACCGATTACCGCCAGGACCAGACCCGGCGCCAACGCAAAAAAAAACGCCAAGGCTTGTGCAAAATAATTAACGCCGCTGCGTTGCATCAACATAACAACTCGCTCAATTTATTGACTGTCATAAACCGTCAGGCAGCAACCTGCCATACAAAAACCATCGCGCCACTTGCCGTAGGTCAAGGTCGTAGCGGCCAGTTTGTATAGCCTGACGCTGTCATAACTCAAGGACTGTAACTGATGTCAGCCACACTTTCTCAAGTCATTCTGCCACTGGTGCTCGCCTTCATTATGCTGGCGATGGGCCTGGGTCTAACCCGCCAGCATTTTATCAAGGTGCTGCAAGCACCGGCGCTGCCGTTATTGGGTTTGGCGTTACAGATGCTGTTGCTGCCCGCCTTGGCGCTGGTGGTTATCGCCGTGCTGCGTCTGGATGGGGCCACAGCCGCCGGTCTGTTTTTACTGTCGCTGTGCCCCGGCGGCGCTACCTCGAATCTGTTTGCCTATCTCGCTCATGGCGAGGTAGCGCTGAGCATCAGCCTGACCGCCATCAGCAGCTTGCTGGTGCCCTTCACGCTGCCGCTGTTGTTTGGTCTTTACCTGGCTCAGGCGGGTGGCGACTGGGTCGACCTGCAATTACCGATCGCCACCACCATCAAACAACTGCTGGCAGTCACCCTGGTACCGGTGTTGCTGGGCATGGCCATTCGCCACTGGGCCGGTCGACTGGCGGATCAACTGGAACCCTGGTGCAAACGGATCGGCACCGGCTTGATGTTGCTGGTGGTGCTGGGCCTGATCATCACCAACTGGACCCGGCTGCTGAACCCGACCCAGGCACTGGCGGTGCTGCTGTTGTCGTGCGTCGCCATGCTGGCCGCTGGCTGGATTGCCGCCCGACTGCGTCTGCCAGTAGCACAAACCCGCACGCTGGCAGTCGAAGTGGGTATTCAAAACGCAGGCACTGCTTTGCTGGTGGCCATCAGCCTGATGCAGCAACCAGCCTTGGCCGTGGTGCCGCTGATCTATGGCGTGCTGATGAACCTGCCCGGCTTCGGTTATGTGGCCTGGGTGCGCTATCGCGATGCACAGACGGCCGCCAAGCCCGCCAACGCCTGATCAGCAGCAAGGATTGAACTGAATGGCCGGCCAGTGGCATCTCTGCTGGCGCACCGACAGCTGGAGTCACAACAAAACAGCGCCTGCAAATGGCTGGCTCAGAAACTCGGCGACGGCTAACGCCGTCGATAATGCGACTGCACCAGACCGTTGGCGTAAGCCTGGGTGTGCTGATGCTGGAACTTTCGGTCGGCGGGCAAGGCGCCAAAGAGTGGCCGTCCGGAACCGAGCAACACCGGCACCCGGGTGATGATCATTTCGTCAATTAAGTCGACACTGAGACAGGACTGAATCAACTGGCCGCCATCGACGTACAGCCGCGTTTCGCCCTGCTCCTGCAACTGCTGCATCAGGTCATCCAGCGAGCCGACAAAACTTTCGGCATCATGCGCAAAGCCTTCGGGCACCGCTGCTTTGCTGCGTGAGATCACCACGACGCGCTTGCCGTGATAAAACCAGTCGTCAAAGCTCAGCACCTGCTCGAAGGTGTGCCGCCCCATGACCACACAGCTGACGGTGGCGATAAAATCGGCGTAGCCGAAGTCTTCCCCATCAGGCGAATACTCCGGTCGCAATAACCAATCCAGAGCGCCATCGGGTCGGGCGATATAACCGTCCAGGCTGGTGGCAATAAACACTGCTGTTTGCATAGTGAGCCTCACTTTTGGTGAACAGAGCGAGGCAGTTTAGCGAGGCATTGGGACAGAAACGGACCGGATTAAGCGAACAGAACAAACCTCAGCTTGATTCGACACCACGGCTGCGCACTGCGAGCAAACCAGCCGCTGCGATCAGCACGATTCCCACACTCGCGATCGGTCCAGGCACTTCGTGAAACAGCAGCGCACCCCAGGCGGTGGCAAAGGCGACATAGGCAAAATCGAAGGTGGCAACGGTGGTCGGGCGGCCCAATTGATAAGCCACCGCCGCACCAACACTGCCAACAATAATGGCGACCGCCAGCAAGGCCATGGCCGCCCACTGCAGCACATCCATGGCACCCCAGGCACCGAACAAAAAAGCGTGCGCTGCGCTCAGGGAAGCGGGTGAAGTCTGGCTCAGTACAAGGCTGAAACCGATGCCGAGCAACAACATCACCAGATTCAGCCAGATCGACAACAGCAGCGGTTCTTCGTCGGCGCATTGCGCACGCGTCAGTATCATCGCCAGGGCATAGGCCAGTGCCGAGGCCAAGGGCAGCAAGCTATAGAGGTTAAGAGCCGAGGCAGTCGGCTGCAGGATCAACAAGACACCAACAGCGCCCAGCACAACAGCAAACCAACCGGCGCGACCAACGTTATCGCCGAGCAACAAGGCGGCAAAGAGCGTTATAAAGATGGGCGAGGAATAATAAACCGCCGAGGCAATCGACAGCTCAACGTAGAGCAGCGAGGTGTAATAGGCGATCCACATGGCGCTGAGCAAGGCGCTGCGCACCAGGGTCCATCCCGGCCGCTTGGGCCACAACGCCAGGGCTTTGGTACGCCAACGCAACGCCACCGCCAAAACGGGTAATACCAACAGCGAACGCAGGGTGAAAATCTGCCACAGCGTAAAGTGCGTGCTGATGCCCTTGATCACCGCATCGCCCAGGGCGAGGAAAAAACCGGTCGCCAGGATGACAGCGATGGCGACGCCCGTGTTATCGACTCGGCGCTTTACCTCGGGCGATGGCGACACAGCGCGCCCGCTTAATCCTGACCGGCAGACAGCAGCTCAAGAAACTCCAGCGGTTCCAGGACAATGCCTTCTTCTTTTTTGCCGGGGAATACCGCCAGCGCCAAACCGTCTTCCTGTAATCCGGGCAACCAGCGTTCCAGCCAGGCCGCCAGATCAATGGCTAAGGGTTGGCAATCGGCCCAGTCACCACTGGCCCACTGCTGGGCAAATTCGGCATGCGGCCAGATCGGCAAACAGTCATCGCCATCGCAGGACATCAGCACCGTGCCGTCGTCACCACGCAGTGTCCAGACCTGTTCATTTGCCAATACCGAACGCACTAGAAAATCGTAGCGTGCTTCAGCGGGCAAGGTGGGCACTGTATCGAGTTGTTGCTGGCTGGGAGACTGTGTCATAAAGGCATCCATCAAAAACCGGCATCATAACAAAGACGCCGCCTCAGGTCGCCGCACGCATTGCACCAGAGCTTGAGCCAGGTCAGCCGACGACAGCGGTTTTGCGTTAGCATGGCGGCATAAATCTCCGTGAGGAATCCTTCGGCATGACGGTCCAAACCAAAGATCGTACCAATCCCTGGTTACTGGCGGCGCGGCCGCGCACCTTGCCAGCGGCCGTTGCGCCCATCATAGCGGCGGTCGCCCTGGCCATTTATCACGGCCACTTCAACCCGACACTGGCGTTGTTGGCGCTGCTCTGCGCGCTGGGATTACAAATTCTGGTCAACCTGGCCAACGATCTGTTCGACGCCGAAAGCGGTGTCGACACCGGCGAGCGACTCGGACCGACCCGCGTCACCCAGAGCGGGCTGATTTCGCCTGCGCATATGCGCCGCGCGCTGTGGGTTTGTCTGTCGTTTTGTTTGCTGACGGGAACACCCTTGGTTATCGCCGGCGGCTGGCCACTGACGCTGGCGGGGATGGCCTCCATCATCGCCGCTCTGGCTTATTCCGCCGGTCCCTGGCCGCTGGCCAACCATGGTTTGGGTGAAGTGGCGGTGCTGATTTTCTTTGGCCTGGTGGCGGTGATCGGCTGCTACTGGCTGCAAGCCGAACAATGGCACATCGCCAGTCTCTGGGTCGGTTTGATGGTCGGCTTACCCTGCTGCGCTATTTTGATGGTCAATAACATCCGCGATATCGATACCGATCGTCGCAGCGGCAAAATCACCCTGGCGGTTCGGCTCGGACCCAAAGGCGCCCATTGGTTGTACAGGGCCGCCTTAGTCAGCCCCTTGGTACTGGCGTTGGTGGCCGCCGGGCTCAGCCATTTACCGCTGTTAGTGCCCGTAGCCTTACTACCCAGCTTGTACTGGGCCTGGCAGCTGGATCATCAACTGCGCCGCTATCGGGGCAGTGAACTCAATGCCTTGTTGGCACACACCGCTCAGTACGAACTCAGAGTCAGTTTATTGATCGCCATTGTGCTGTTGCTGTTGGCGCTGGTTTAAATTCGAACCTTCAACTGCGGCCAGGTCGTTAACCAGAATTTTTCCGCTTGACGTTGCGCAAAGACTTCCGGCTTGGGCCGCTTGGGATTCAGGCTGAGATAACCATTCATCAGCGAATCCAGCCCTAAGGGCGCGATCAACTCGATCTCGCCAGTGTCATTCAGGCGCACGCCGACGGCGGTCTCCACTTCCACCCAATAACTCATGGCATCGGCGGTTGAACGGTAAGGCGCATCGCCATTGCGACGATGCATCCGGGCCTGATTTTTCACCGACCAGGGTGCTTCCTGATCAGCCTTTAAGCGAACTTCCAATGCTCGGTCGTGCTGTTCATCGGTATGAGTCGCGTCGAAATAAATTAAATCCAGATCGGTTAAGGGCGTGGCGCGCTGATAAGCGTGCAACCGGTCCCAAACCAGATTGCGTACAAAGCCAGCGGCCAGACACCAGTCCGGCAGATTCAGCTCGGCGGCAACATGCAAAGCCGCCATGCGCGCTGAATCCTGTTCAAGCCAGCGAAGCAATGGTTCGGTATTCATTAAGACGACTGCCTCTGCTCCGTCAAATTCATAACACCAACAATTACTGAGTGGCAGTGACCGGGTCCCAATAGTTACCGGTCATTACCAACAGGCAGAGCAAGGTGACGCTGTCTTCGTAGTAATCCTGGTGGCGCTGGTAAACCGCTTGATACAGATCGTCCAACCAATCCTGACCGTCTGCCAACAGCATGGCGCCAACACCGACCGGTGCCATAAAGAAGCTGCTGTTTTCGGTTTCATAGGGAATCGGCAGACCACTGAGCAAATAACCGGATTGCATCTGTGCAGGATCCGCATCGGTGATGCGACGCATGCCACCAGCAATGCCGGCAGCCAGTTGTCGGGCACGCGGCTCGCCACTGAGCAAGGCTTCGGTTCCCAAGCGCCAGGGGTCCCGCCCGGCATTAAAAAAGTAGTGGCCGTCGTAACTGGTTTCCAGATAATTCGGCGGTGACGCATAGACCTGGCCGTGCTGATCAACGACTGCAAAATCCGGCAACAGACCACTGCGCGGTGCTTCTTGTTGTTGCAGCGCCAGCGCCACCTCCAAAACGCGGTCGCGGACATCAAGCCAGCGCGGTTCGTCGGTCACGGCAGCAAAAGCGCGAAAATGAGCGGGCATAAAATCCGAGGTGCGGGTGCCCCATTGGTTGTATTCCTCGCCGTCCGGCTCTACCCAATCACCAAAGGTGGGCAGATCGCTGTCCGGGCCAACAGCACTGGCAAGCAAGCCGTCCAGCACCTCCTTGGCCGCCGCCAGATAGTCGCCATCCGGCCACTGGCGCGAAGCCAACAAAAGGGCGTAGGCAATATCGGCATCGCCATCAAAAGCGCTGTCGTTACCCTCTTCTTCATCAATGGGAATCTGCCAGCCCATCAGCCGCGAATCGATATCGCTGGGCCAGGCACGGGCAAAGCGCCAGAGGCCATCGAACAGCGAGCGTGCCTCAGGATCAGCGCCCGCCATCAAAGCGACAATCAACATGCCATAACCCTGCCCTTCGGAAACGGTACGGCCAGGATTTTGCGAACCAAAGCTGACTCGGTACTGAGGCAGACCATCGTCGCTGTGCACGGCGACCAGATAATCCGCCTTCCACTGGCGGTAAAACTCAAGCACATGACGATCCTGTTGCGCCTGACTCCAACGCGATGGTTGTAAACTACCTGCGGCATAAGTCTGATGCTGTGGAAAGGGCAACAGCGGTTGGGCCAATGCCGTTGTTGCCCAGGTGACCAGTACCAAAAACACACCCAAAAACCCTGATTGACGACAAGACCGCCAAATTTGACCGATCTGCATAGCGATTCCTCAGTACTCAAAACCCAGTTATCAAGCTGACTATTGTGCACCTTTAAGGTAACAAAGAAGTTAGCTTTTAAGCGTTGATGCAAATCAGCATCGATTGCAAACCAACCTTGCTTCCTTTCGCAAAAGACATCCCTTCCCATCTGTAACAAAATGTAAAAAGTTTTAACCCTCCAACCTACCAAAACGCTGATCGACATCGCTATACTGCGGCCAACTTCATACCAACCGGAGGCGACCATCGTGAAAGGCGATAGCCGCATCATCGAACAACTGAACAAGGTGTTGACCACCGAACTGACGGCGATCAACCACTATTTCCTGCACGCCCGCATGTACAAAAACTGGGGCCTGGAGCGGCTTAACGAAGCCAACTACAAAAAATCCATCAAAGACATGAAGCAGGCTGATGAACTGATCGAACGCATCCTGTTTCTGGAAGGTCTGCCCAATCTGCAAAAACTGAATCGATTGATGATCGGTGAACACACCGAAGAAATGTTGCAGGCCGATCACGATTTTCAGATCGAAGCCATCGCGCAACTGCGCGAAGCCATTGAAGTGTGCGAACAAAACCAGGAATTCGTCAGCCGCGATCTGCTGAGCGAAATTCTGGAAGACGAAGAAGAACAGCTGGACTGGGTGGAAACCCAGCAATATCAGATCGGCGCCATGGGTATCGAAGTCTACCTGCAAGCGCAGATGAACGACGAGGACTGATCATGAAAGGCAAGGCAAACATCATCGACGCTCTGAACATGCTGCTGTCGAACGAACTGGCGGCCATGGATCAGTATTTCCTGCATTCGCAGATGTATCGCGACTGGGGTTTGAACAAACTCTACGAACGCATAGACCACGAGTTCGATGACGAGCGCGGCCACGCCACCAAGTTGATCGAACGGATGCTGTTTTTAGAAGGCAAACCGGACATGAAAACGCGGGCGCCGATTCGCATTGGCGAAGACGTGCCGGCCATGTTGCAAGCCGATCTCGATCTGGAAATCGAAGTAAAAGACGCCTTAAAAGACACCATCAAACTGTGCGAAGCCGAACAGGATTATGTCACCCGCGATATGCTGGTGACGCTGCTCGACGACACCGAGATGGACCACGCCTATTACCTCGAACAGCAACTGCGACTGATCAAAATGATCGGTCTGGAACGCTACATGCAATCGCAGCTGTGATTGTTTTCACTCCGGCCACCGCGCCGGAGTTGTTGCAATCGAACCCTTATCCGTTCAAAGCTAAAGCAAGGCTCAATTCCCGCCTTGCTTTTTTTATGCTTAACCTAAGGAGTGATTTATGTCCGATCGCCACCCCACCGAAGTGACCGTCACCAACATTCGTATGCCGTTTTTGTCGATGGTCGTCTTTATGGTCAAGTGGGCCATTGCCGCCATACCGGCCTTATTTATTCTCGCCTTGATCGGTGCCGCCATCAGCTTTCTGCTGGGCAGTGGCGGTTTTGAGTATCGCGCCTGACCGCCAGAATTAAGCGGCCGTGCTGCGATTGATGCCGGCGGTGACCATAAAGGCCAGGGCTTCGTCGAAGGTCCAATCCACTTCAATCAGTTCCGAGCGTCGCGCCAGCACGGTCAGACCCGCCACCTGATAGCTGATCTGAATCAGCACCGGCACCCAGGGATCGTCTTCGTCCTGGTCCGGCATGGCTCTGGCCAGCGGCATGGGCAGCCGGTCGCTGGTGACAAAACCGACGGTGTAACCACTGCCTTGTTTAATCAGGACGGTTTGCCGGCGCCGGGGTTCTTTTTCGTTCTGATTGATCAGGGTCGCCACATCCTTGACCGCCCCGTAGATGGTTTTCAGCACCGGCGTACGCATCAACTGTTGCTCAAACTGCCGGAACATCCAGTAGAAAGGACGAATACTCAACGCCGTTCCAACGGCCAGTACGATGCCCACCATCAGCGCCAGGCCGACACCGGGCCAGAGTGAATCGAGACCGAACAGGCCCAACAGCGCCTTGCCAATTTTGTCGAGCGTTACCGCAATCGACCAGAACAACCAGATAGAAATAGCCAGCGGCAGAATGCTTAAAGTGCCGCGTACCAGGATGCGTTTCATCAAACAGACTCCTGAAAAAAAACGGCACCCAGTGTCGCACACTGGTTCAACCGGCTGCAGCCTCAGCCGGTACGACGGCGCTCCTCTTTACGCTGCGATAACAATAGCTGCGCATCGGCCGCTATTGGCAAGGCCAGGGCTTCGAGCAAATCAGAACGTCGATGGCCCATGTCTTCCAGCAGATGATCGTCGTAGTCCAATAAGCGCGCGATACGCCGACGGCGCTGCCAGGCAACCAGAAGCGTGTGAATTTTTTCCCACCAGGCGGGACGATCCAGATGATCCGCGTGGTGTTCCAGGGTGGTGTTGCAAACTGAATTCATCGACATAGCGACCTCTCTTGCCGGCTTTATCAAGCCAGGCGATTAGGGTTTAAGTGCTGTGGGTCGCGACCACGAGAGTCAGCATCGCTTGACATCTAAATTCAGACAAACTAAAAAAACTACACCCAATGTTTAGGAAATCTAAACGATGACCGAAGCCACTGCCGCCGAATCCTTACAAGCGCCTCTGCCGCTGCTCGACACCGATCTGGTGCGCACCTTTGTCGCCATTGCCGAAACCGGCAGCTTCACCCGCGCGGCGCGTCAGGTGTTTCGCACCCCCGGTGCGCTCAGCATGCAGATCAAGCGTTTGGAAGAAATGCTGGGTAAGGCGCTGTTCGTGCGCGATGCGCGTCAGGTTCGGTTGACGCCGGAGGGCGAGATCCTACTCAGTTTTGGGCGTCGTTTGCTCAAATTGAACGAAGAAGCGGTGGCGCAGTTTCTGGCACCCAGCCTGGAAGGACAGGTGCGTTTCGGGACGCCCGATGACGTCGGCACCAGAGTGCTGCCAGCCGTACTGGCGCAATTTGGCCGCTCCCATCCAGCGGTTCAGGTGGATGTCATCGTTGGCAGCAGCCGGGATCTGCTGGCGCGGCTGGATGCTGGCGAGTTGGATATTGTGTTGCTCACCGCCGGTAACGACGGCCAGGATCCGGCGCGTGGCGAAGCGGTGCACAGCGAAGAGCTGGTCTGGGCCGGCCGCAAAGGCGGGGTTGCTCAACAGCGTGCTGTGTTGCCGGTGGCACTGGCCAGGCATGGCTGCTGCTGGCGCACCAAGGCCGTCGATGCGCTTGATAACGCCGGTCGCGATTACCGTGTCGCCTACAACAGTGAGAACTGCGCCGGTCAGGTGGCCGCCGTAATGGCCGATCTGGCGGTAGCTCCACTGCCCCGCAACATGGTCAAGGCGCCGCTGTGCGTGCTCGACGAAGCTTCAGGCTTGCCACCGCTGGGCGACTATCAGGTGCTCATGGAAAAACGCGATGGCCGAGGCCCCGCCAGTGAGGCGCTCGCCGGCTATGTGATCGAACAGCTGCGACATCCCCATTAGCCAGCGCTGGCTGGCTTCTCTACAATCGCTTCCGGTTTATCACTCGGAAATTACCATGTCTTTTTATTGGTTCAGTTTGTTCATCGCCGCCAACGCCCTCTTGCTGTTTACGCTTGCTTTCAATGTGTCACTGGTGCGTCGTCGCTTTAAAATTTCCAGCGGCGATGGTGATCAGCCGGCATTGCAACGCGCCATCCGGGCTCACGCCAACGGTGTTGAATACATGCCATTGTTCGCCTTGCTGGTGTTGGCGCTATCGCTGCAGCTGGCGGCGGATAGGGCACTGGCGATTCTGGTTTTGGGCTTTACGCTGGGTCGCGTTATGCATGCACTGGGCATGATTGGGGCGGTGAAATTATTGCGCTTCTGGGGCGCCGTCATCACCTACCTGTGGACGGCCGCCGCTATTGTTTTACTCAGTTGGACTCTGCTCGGCTGAGTCGTTTTCAAGGCTTACATCTTCAGGGGTCGCTGATCTCGTCCCAGACCGGTTGTGCTTCCGAGATTTTCAACTCAGCGGCCGCGGATTCACCAACCAGGTAAGTGCCGATCCAGATGTTGTAGTTACCCGAGGCGGGGCTGGATAACACCACGCCCGGGTTGGTACCGGCGCTGTCACTGGCGTAGTCATCGCTGCAATGCCAGTTGCCGTCTGGGTCAAAGACCACCAGGGTGGTATCGGCGTCCGAATCGACATACAAACTCAGCGTCTGACTGCCAGCGCTGTAGTTCAGATCAATGTCCGGGGCGTTACTGATATAACCGGAACAACTCTGGTGGGCCTCACTGGCGGCAAACTCGCCTCCAGCGGTCAACACCACCACATAAGGATCCGGCAAAAAACCAGCTTCCAGACTGACCGAGCCATCAGTCGGCGGCTCGGTCCAATCCACCGCTTGCACAACCCCGATGGCTAACATCGACACCAGGCCCGCAATGGCGGCCTGTACTACTGTCAATTTCATGAACCACTCCCTGCCTTTTGCTGTTCTGCAAACTGAAGCTGGCAATATAGCGAAGAAACACGCGTTCAACATCCAGGCCATTCCAAGCCAGTTTTTAAGCCATGGTCGGGTCTGATATGCCCAGGCCATAGACCATAATCACGGTAATCAAGCCGGTCGCCACCAAATAATAGAGCGTCGGCAAAATGGTCAGGCGCAGGGTACGGCCTTCCTGGCCCAGCAAACCCACGGTGGCTGAGGCGGCAACCACATTGTGGATGGCAATCATATTGCCAGCTGCCGCACCCACCGCCTGACTGGCCACCATCATGGCCCCGGAAACACCCAGCAGTTGAGCGGTATTGAACTGAAAATCCGACAGCATCAGGTTCGACAAAGTATTGGAGCCGGCAATAAAAGCACCCAGCGCGCCGACGGTGGCGGTAAAGAACGGATAGACCGCCCCGACTGAGACTTCCACCAGCTCAGCCATAGCCCTGGGCATGGATGGCAAATCAGCCGCATTGACGCCGGAGTTAATCAGAATGCGCACCATGGGAATGGTAAACACCAGCACGAAACCAGCGCCCATCAGCGTATGAGTGGATTCACCCAGAGCAGTGCGTAATTCGCTCGGTTTAATGCGCTGCACCAAGGCGGTGATCAATACCACCAAGACCATAATGCCGCCGGGCAAATACAGCGGTTCGATGTAACCGCTGACACCGGCCTGGCCGAGAATGTCATTCCAGTGCAGCGATAGAAAGCTGATGCAGAAGTCTTTGATCGGCTCAATGGCGCGAGTGATCACCAAGGCCAGCGCCAGAACCAGATAAGGCACCCAGGCCAACACCAAGGGCATGGGTTTGTGGTGAGTCAGGTCATCGAGATTGATCTTAACGGTGCCCAGCCAGGTGGCAGGCCATTGCTCGGCGGGTGCGAAATCCCAG
Organism: Saccharospirillum sp. ABV4_185; assembly: GCF_056159245.1. NCBI lineage: Bacteria > Pseudomonadati > Pseudomonadota > Gammaproteobacteria > Oceanospirillales > Saccharospirillaceae > Saccharospirillum > Saccharospirillum sp. ABV4_185. The sequence continues at coordinate 171,425 of NZ_JBSWUW010000002.1, read as the reverse complement.
CCTTCTTTGGGCATCAAAAAGCCGTGTTGCGCTGCTGGCACAACGATGGCGAGGCCGACCAGAGCGCCAATCATGGACGGAAACTCCGGACCGAGAAACACCCCTGCAGCCATATAAGGCAGGGTAAAGGCCGCGCCGGCAAAGAGCGCAAAAGGTGCCACGGCCAAACCTTCGCGCCAGGATTTTTTGGCACCGAAAAAGCGGGTCAACATCAGGCACATCAGCAACGGCATCAAGGTGCCAACAACACCGTGGGTGATGGCAATTTCGGACACCATCAGCCGATAAAATTCATTCCAGCTGCTGCCCGATGCCAGCAATGCTTCAGTAATACCGGCTTTATCGAGACCACCACTGACACCGACCACGATCGGTGTTCCCACCGCACCGAAAGACACCGGAGTCGACTGAATCATCATGCCCATCACCACGGCCGCCAAGGCCGGAAAACCGAGCGCGACTAATAAGGGCGCGGCAATGGCGGCGGTGGTGCCGAAACCGGAAGCGCCTTCCAAAAAGCAGCCGAACAACCAGGCGACGATGATCACCTGAATACGGCGGTCGGGGCTGATATGCGAAAACCCGGCTCGGATAGCGGTTAAGGCACCCGATACCTTCAGACTGTTCAGCAAGAACAGCGCGCCGAAGATGATCCATAAAATACCAGCAGTCAGCATTAAGCCTTGCAGTACCGATGCCAGCACACGGATGGCCGGCATCTGCCAGGCAACCAGCGCCATGATGATGGCGACCACCAACACCACGGGCATGGCGCGCGACGCTGGCCAGTGAAAGCCGACCAGCAAAATACCGGCCAGTAAAATGGGTAAAAAGGCGAGTCCGTACAGCAGCATTTCCATCTTGTTTTCTCCTGATTTCCTTGGCAGTTAGCTTAATTTAACCAGTTGGTATGACCATCACCTTGCGATAGATCAAAGCAAGGACCGATCGCCTCAGTCTGGTATACTGCCGCGCCATTTATGCAAACTAATTTCGCCGACTCTAAGGATCTTTCATGCGTGCTCCCATTGCTTTGCAAGGACTCATACTGGCGTTGGCCGCCGGTTTCGCTCAGGCCGACAGCTTTGTCTTTACCGCCATTCCTGACCAGGACGAACGCCAACTGACCGAACGCTTCGGCCAGGTTGCCAACTACCTAGAAGCCGAACTCGGCGTCGATGTCGAATACATTCCCGTGAAGAGCTACGCGGCGGCGGTATCGGCTTTCCGCAATGATCAGGTGCAGTTGGCCTGGTTTGGTGGTTTGACCGGTGTGCAGGCACGGCGTCTGGTTCCGGGCAGTCAGGCCATTGCCCAGGGCGCTGAAGACACCGCTTTTAAAAGTTATCTGATTGCCAACACCAGCACCGGCCTGGCACCGCTGGATAACCTCGATGATTCCCTGCGCGGTCTGAGTTTCACCTTCGGTTCCAAAGGTTCCACCTCCGGTCGATTAATGCCCGAGTATTTTCTACGTGAAGCCTTCGATGCCGCACCGGAAGAAGTCTTCAGTCGGGTCGGATTTTCTGGCGATCACTCGCGCACCATCGCTTTGGTCGAATCCGGCGCTTATGAACTGGGCGTGCTGAATTACGCCGTCTGGGATGCTGCGGTTGAAGCTGGCAACATCGATACCGATGCGGTCCAGGTGATCTGGGAAAGCCCGACCTACCCGGATTATCAGTGGACCATTCGCGGCGATGCCGATGCCCGCTTTGGTGACGGCTTTACCGATAGCGTTAAACAGGCGCTGCTGAATATGACCGACCCGACCCTGCTCGCGGCCTTCCCGCGTTCGGGTTTCGTGCCGGCCAGCAACGCCGACTATGCGCCCATTGAAGACACCGCCGTCAGCATCGGTTTGATGGACGCCGAGTGAATACAGTGGCGCCCCTCTTTGCCATCCGGCAAAGCGAACTGCGGCTTGAAGGCCGCACTATTCTGCGCGACCTCGATGTGCGTATCGACGCGGGTGAGCGCGTCGCTCTGCTCGGCGAATCCGGCAGCGGCAAGACCACCTTGCTGCGCGCGCTGCGCCAGCAACAGCCGCAACAGGTGGCCTGGTGCCCGCAGCAAAGCGGACTGGTGCCCTTGCTGACGGTGTTTCACAACCTCTATATGGGTCGGCTGGACCGTTATTCGACGCTCTATAATCTGCGCAATTTACTCTGGCCGGCGCCGCTGCGCCGTGCCGAACTGGGTGAACTGGCGCAGCGTTTGGGACTGGGTGACCGCTTGCTGCAATCGGTCGATCGCTTGTCGGGCGGTCAGCAAAGTCGGGTCAATTTAGGCCGCGCCCTGTACCAACAACGGCCGGTGTTTTTGGGCGACGAACCGGTGTCGGCCGTCGATGAACACCAGGCCGACGACTTACTGAGATTGATCAACTCACAGCATGAAACCGTGGTGTTGGCACTGCACAATATTGACCAGGCCCTGACCCATTGTCAGCGCATTATCGGTTTGAAAGATGGCCGCATTATCATCGACGCCCCGGCCGCCGACTTGCGCACCGCCGACCTCGCCCAACTCTACCCCAGCGCCGCATGACAGCCACAGCACCAATCAGTTCTGCGCGCGCCATGGTGCGCACCACCGGCCTGATAGTACTGCTGGCGCTGCTGTGTTTGCCCTGGGCCGATTTCAGCATCCAAACCCTGAACCCCGGCCGCGAACTGTCGCAATTAGCGTTGGGTTTGCTGCAACCAGCCTGGCCCGACAGCCGTACCTTGATCACCGCCATTATCAACACTCTGAGTTTCGCGCTTCAGGGCGTCGCTCTGGGCGCGATGGCGGGTTTCGGCTTGGCACTGCTGTATCGCTGGCCCGCGGTGCGGGTATTAGCAGCATCGATTCGCGCCGTGCACGAACTGTTCTGGGCACTGCTGTTTATTCAATTATTGGGCCTCAGCAGCGCCGCCGGTGTGCTGGCGATTGCCGTGCCCTACGCCGGTATTTTTGCCAAGGTCTATGGCGAAATATTCGAGGAAGTTGATCCCAGTCCGGCCCAGGCATTACCCATTAATACCACGGCGTTATCGCGCTTATTATTCACCACCCTCCCCCAAGCCTGGCCGCATCTGGTGGCCTATACGCGCTATCGACTGGAGTGCGGTTTGCGTTCCTCGGCGGTGCTCGGTTTTATCGGTTTGCCGACGCTGGGCTACCACCTGGAATCCTTATTACGCCAGGGTTTTTACGCCGAAGGCGCGGTCTATTTTTACGCCTTGCTGGTGCTGATTGCGTCCTTACCGCTGTGGAGTCGCGCCCGTTCCCTGCCCATTCTGGCGCTGGCATCGCTGCTTGCCTTGCCACTGACTGCCAATGTTAACCCCAGCCTGATGCTGCGCTTCTTAACGCATGACATCGTGCCGGCGCCCTTGCGCGCCGGTCAGCCGGAAAATCTGCTGCCCTGGTTGCAAGAATTATGGCTCGACCAGATCGCCCCTGGCCTCGGTAATACCTTAGTGTTGGCAATGCTGGCGCTGTTGCTGATGGGATTTATCGGCCTGCTCAGCTTTCCAGCGGTCTCGCCGTTGTTTGGCAACCGCGCCAGTCGCGGCCTGGGCCAGCTGGTGCTAATCGTGTTTCGCTCGCTGCCGGAATATCTGCTGGCCTTTATTGCCTTGATTCTGCTTGGCCCGTCCATGCTGCCCGCTGTATTAGCGCTGGGGCTGCACAATGGCGCCATTGTTGGCCACCTGGTCGGGCAATACAGTCGCAGCCTGGTGTTGCGCGATGACGCCGCCCGTGGCCTGAATCGCTATTTCTTTGAAGTGCTGCCGCGCCAGTATCGATTGTTTCTGGCCTTCACCCTCTACCGTTTTGAAACGGTGATTCGCGAAACCGCCATCCTCGGCATGCTGGGCATTCCCACGCTCGGCTTCTTTATCGATTCCGCCTTTTCCGAGTTCCGGTTCGACCGCGCCCTGGTGCTGCTGATCGCCACCGCCGTGCTGAATATTCTGGTCGACGCCGCCGCTCGACGGCTGCGTCAGCAATTACATCTCAAGCAGCCGTTGCATTACTGCTGATCACCCCTATTTCACGTAACTGAAATTATTACATGAGCAATGTCGCACTCATGGTTTTTGTTGTTTTAAGCATTGAGGTTTCGTGATGAATTCTGCTTCAGATCTGTTCGCCCCGCTCACCTTCAAACGTGGCCCGGCTGCCGCCAACCGCCTGGTGCTGGCACCGCTGACCAATACCCAAAGTCACGCCGATGGCACCCTGGCAGAGGATGAATACCGCTGGCTGACGATGCGCGCCGAGGGCGGTTTTGGCCTGGTCACCAGTTGCGCCAGCCATGTTCAGCCGGGCGGCCAGGGCTTTCCCGGCCAACTGGGTTGTTTCAGCGATGAGCACCTGCCCGGCCTCGCTCGCCTGGCCGATGGCCTGCGCGACGCCGGCGCGGTGTCATCGCTGCAACTGCACCATGCCGGCATCCGAGCCTTTGATGGCGTGACCGATAAAGTCGGCCCGTCCGCTCACGGTGAAACCGGCGGCCGGGCGCTGAGCGATGCGGAAGTCGAGCAGTTGGTGGAGGATTTTGTCAGCGCTGCCCAACGCGCGGAACAAGCCGGTTTTGACGGTGTGCAGATTCACGGTGGCCATGGCTACATTCTCACCCAGTTTTTGTCGGCGCAATACAATCAGCGCGCTGATCGCTGGGGCGGCTCGCTGGAAAATCGTGCCCGTCTGTTATTCGCTATTCTCGATGGCATCCGTGCGGCCTGCCGACCGGATTTTCAAATTGGCGTGCGCATTTCCACTGAACGTTTTGGTCTGGAGCTGCCGGATATGATCGAAGTCGCGCGTCAGTTACTGGCCAGCGATGCCTTGGATTATCTGGATTTATCGCTGTGGGATTTCACTAAGCAACCGGAAGATGAACACTTTGCGGGTAAGACGTTAATGTCGCTGTTTACCGAGCTGCCGCGCGGTGAAATCAAGCTCGGCGTCGCCGGGAAAATCATGTCCGCAGCCGATGCTCGGACAGCGTTGGAAGCCGGCGCCGACTATGTCGCTATCGGCAAGGCCGGCGTTATGGCGCACGATTTTCCCAAGCGGGTTAAAGCCGATGCCGACTACTCAGTACCGGCTTTACCCATCGCTGCGCAGCAACTTGAGGGTGAAGGCATCAGCGACACCTTTATGACTTATCTGCGCGGTTTCCCGGGCTTTATCGCCGACTGATTTCAGTCGGCGTCGAGCACATCCCGCCAGGAATATTGTGGCGCGAAGCCGAGCAGGCGACGCGCCTTTTTATTGCTGTAGAAAGTTTCCCATTCACCCATCTGCGCTTTGATAGGCACGCCCGGATAAAACTGTTCAATGACTTCGGGATTACTCAAACCCACCGACAGATCATCGTTGGATACATTAAAAACCTCGTAACCCAAACCATCGGTTTTCAGACAGCAATCCACCATCTGACCCAGATCGCGCGCATCAATGTAGGCAAAAATATTGCGCCGACGCAGCGCCGGATTTTTTAAAAAGGCCGGAAAATTCTCTTGGTATTCGTGCGGCTCAATCACGTTGTTAATGCGCAGGCCATAGATGTCGATACCGGTGCGCGCCTGGAACGAACGAGCGGTCACTTCATTAACCACCTTGCTCATGGCGTAGCTGTCATGCGGCACCGTCGGGTGCTCTTCATCGACCGGCAAGTATTCCGGTTGTTTTAAACCATCGGCAAAACAAACACCGTAGGTGGTTTCGCTGGACGCAAAAATCACCTTGGGAATGCCTAGCTTGGTGGCCGCATCAAGGATGTTATAAGTGCTCAGTGTATTGATGCGGTAAGTTTCGTTATCGGGCCGAAATAAGATGGCCGGAATGGCGGCGAAGTGCACAATAGCATCGTAACGCGGCACCCCGGTGCCTGGTTCCAGTTCGTCAAAGTCGGCGTAAGCCTGGCAGGCATTGAACACCTGGCCGGCGTCGGTCAGATCAATCTTCAGCGTTTTAATGCCGGGCACATCGGAATCGGCCCAGTCCAGATTGGTGATGCGATGGCCCTGATCACGCAAATAAGCGGTGGCGTGACGTCCGGCTTTGCCGCTGCCGCCGGTAAATAAAATGCGCATAGAAGACTCCTTAATTTGCCGAAAGACGATTCGCCCAGCATGCTAACAGAAACTCAGGGCGTTCGGTTTTCCCGTGTTTCCTATTGGAAACATACGCGGTTTGTTGCATCATCGCGCCCAGATTCGCGCCGCACTGCGGCCCAACCGCCTGCCAATGGAGACGCCCATGAGCGCCAGCCCGGACAACCTGAACCATACCCCGCTGACCGACCTGCACATCGAACTGGGTGCGCGCATGGTGCCTTTCGCCGGTTATTCGATGCCGGTACAGTTCCCGCTCGGCGTGAAAGGTGAGCACTTGCATACCCGCACCCAGGCAGGGTTGTTCGATGTCTCCCATATGGGTCAGGTAAAACTGTCCGGGCCCAATGTCGCCGCTGCGCTTGAACAACTGGTGCCGGTCGATGTCATCGATCTGCCGGAAGGTCGCCAACGTTACGCGCTGTTCACCAACGCCGAGGGCGGCATTCTCGATGATCTGATGATCACCAATCAGGGCGATGGCCTTTACCTGGTGGTTAACGCCGCCTGCAAAGCCGACGACATCGCCCACCTGCGCGCCAACCTGCCCGCCGATATCACCGTCACCGAATTGGCTGACCGCGCCTTGGTTGCGTTGCAAGGCCCGAAAGCCGTGGATGTGCTGGCCCGTTTCCAACCGGCGGTGAGCGAGCTGGTATTTATGGATAACCAGCCGCTGGCGATCGATGGCATCGACTGCTTTGTGTCCCGCAGTGGTTACACCGGCGAAGACGGCTATGAAATTTCCATACCGGCGGATTCGGCCGAAGCCCTGGTGCGCACCTTGTTGGCGGAACCGGAAGTTGAACCCATCGGTTTGGGCGCGCGCGATTCGCTGCGTCTGGAAGGCGGTTTGTGCCTGTACGGTCACGACATCGACACCACCACCACACCGGCCGAAGCCAGCCTGATCTGGGCGATTTCCAAAGCCCGCCGCAGCGACGGCGAACGCCCTGGCGGTTTTCCCGGTGCCGACGTCATCCTCGGCCAGATCGACCGCAAAGATGCGGCGCGAAAACGCGTTGGCCTAGTCGGTGAAGGCCGCGCGCCGGTGCGCGAAGGCACCGAGCTGTTTAATGCCGACGGCGCCAAGATCGGCATCGTCACCAGCGGCACCTTTGGCCCGAGCATCGAAGCCCCGGTCGCCATGGGTTATCTCGACGCGGCTTACAGCGCACTCGACACCGCGGTGTTCGCCGAAGTGCGCGGTAAGCAACTGCCGATGACGGTCAGCAAGATGCCGTTCGTCGCGCCCGGTTACGTGCGCGGCTGAGGTGGTGTCGCGGCGCGGCGCACGGCGATCACTGCCACCATCAGGTTCAATGTCAGCAGCCCCAGTTCGACGGCCCAGGCGGCCGTCAGCGCGGCGGCCGGTGCGCCATCGAACAGCGCGCTGATCATCCGACCGAACACAAAGGCGCCGTAGAACCCGATGGCAACCCACAGCGCCAGGGCTCGATGCGCGGCGCTCAGGGCGCCGGCCAACATCACCATCGCCGCCAGCAGCAACAGACTGGCGGTGGCTCTGAGCTCGCTGCGCAATTCAACGGAATCCGGCAGCACGATCTGATACGACTGATAAAAACTCACCGGTGATAGCAGGATGGCGCCGCCGATCACCAGCGCTACGCCGCCGCTGACCCACAACACCAACTGAATCAAACTTGGCCATTTCATGGGTTGTCTCTCCTGTCGTCCATCGACGTTCAACCCCAGGCACCGTTGCGCTGGGCCTTGGCCACATAGTCAGCAAAGCGACGCGGCGGGCGACCCAAGGCGTCGCTGACGCCCGACGTCAGATGACTGTTGCGGCCATCCAACACTTGCGTGAACAACTCGCGCAACAACCACAGCTCCGCCTCGCTCAAACCCAGTTCCTGCAAATAACCCAGATAGCCGTCAATCGGTACCGATTGGAAACGGATGTCGCGGCCGGTCGCTTTGGCGATCTGAGCGACACAATCAGCAAAGGTCAGCAATTCCGGGCCGGTGACTTCGAACAGTCGATTCGTCAGTTCCGGTTGAGTTAACGCCGCTACGGCCACTTCCGCGATGTCGTCGCAATCGACGAACGGCTCCAGCACATCGCCCACCGGCAAAGCCACTTCGCCACTCATTACCGAGGGCGTCAGAAAGCTCTCGCTGAAGTTCTGTGCAAACCAGGACGCCCGCACCACGTTCCAGCGCAAGCCGCTGTTGATCAGCACCTGTTCGGCGCGCTCGGCGCCGTCTTCGCCACGGCCGGACAGCAACACCAGATGTTGCACGCCGGCCTGTTTCGCCGCCTCGAAAAAGGCCGTCACGATGGACTTGGCTTCCGGGATTGCCAGATCCGGCTGAAAGGTCATATAGACCTGTTTTACGCCAGCCAGCACGGCCGGCCAGGTGTTGGACTGATACCAGTCGAAGCTCGGTTCGGTGGAGCGCGACACCGCACGCGTGGCGATGCCACTGTCGCGCAACAACGTATCGACGCGCGCGCCGGTTTTGGCCTGTTTGCCGAGAATCAAGATGGGGGATGGTGTGGTCATAGTGTTTAGCCTCTGGTCATCGTTTAAGGGGTGGATGAAGAGACGCTATTGTTGGCGCAGGCCGCTGGACTGACTATAACCAGAACACCGGACTCCTTGATCAAAAATCCAAAGATAATGGATTTTCGATCAAAATAAGCGATGATTTAGCCAACCCACATCCAGGTGAAAGCGATGACGGATCAACCGGTGGTGCCCGAACACAACGACTATTTAGGCGAAGCCCTGCACCTGCTGAAACTCAGCGGCATTTTCTATTGCCAATCGGAACTGCGCGCGCCCTGGGGCATCGAGATGCCGCCGTTCGACGACTGTCTGATGATTCACGTCGTCACCGCCGGTCATTGCTGGTTGACGCTGCCCGATGGCGAGCCGCCGGTGCATCTGCCCCAAGGCAGCCTGGTGATGCTGCCGCACGGTCGCGGCCATTGCATCGCCAGCACCCCGGATAGCGCGGTGACGCCGCTGTTTGATATTCCGGCGCAGCACATCAGCGAACGCTACGACATTATGCAGTTTGGTGGCGATGGCGAGATCTGCCGCGCCATCTGCTGCGTGGCCCGCTTCGACCACGCCGCCGGCCAGCAACTGATTCGCTCGTTGCCATCGGTGATGGTGATCAATAGCTGGGAGGAAGCGGAAGGCAGCTGGCTGCAAAGCACGCTGCGTTATATGGCCTATGAAGCGCAGCAGCTCAGCCCCGGCGGTGAGACGGTGATGTCGCATCTGACCGACATTCTGATCATTCAGGTCATCCGCAACTGGCTGCGCAACAGCCCCCAGGCCAGTACTGGCTGGCTGGCGACGCTGCGCGACAAACAGCTCGGCCGCGCGCTGGCGGCCATGCACCGGCATCCGCAGCAGGACTGGACGATTGAAAGACTGGCGCAACTGGCCAGCCTGTCGCGTTCGGGTTTCAGTGCGCGTTTTACCGAATTGATGGGCGAACCGGCGATGCGCTACCTGACTCGCTGGCGCATGCAGACGGCGAGGCTGCAACTGGAAAACAGCTCAGATTCGATGATGACGGTGGCCGATCGTTTGGGGTATCGCAGCGAAGCCGCGTTCAGCCGGGCGTTCAAACGTGTGTTCGGCGAAGCGCCCGGGCAGGTGCGCAAGAACCGGCAGCGGCTGGCGTAACGCTTAGCTGCCGAACAGTTCGTCAAACAACCACAGCGTCACCGTCTCGCCCGGCTCAACCGGGCCGCGCTCCTGCTCCAGTGCGATGTAGCAATTGGCCTCGGTCATCGAACCGAGAATGTGTGAAGCCTGCTGAGTGCGCGTTGGTCGCACTTCAACACCCCTGTCAGTCTGACACCAGACACCGCGCTGAAAATCCATCCGGCCCGGCGTTTTTTTAATGGCCTCAGTCGTGGTGGCAACCAACGTCGGCAGCGCTTTATCCGGCTGACCTTGCAGCTTGCGGATAGCGCGCGTGGCGACCAGATGGAAGGTCACCAGAGACGACACCGGGTTGCCCGGCAGGCCAATAAACCAACTGTTGCTCAGACGACCAAAGGCCAAAGGCTTGCCTGGCTTGATCGCCAGCTTCCAGATTTCAATCTCCCCCAGCTCGCCGAGAATCTGGCGGGTGTAATCGGCCTCACCGACGCTGACACCACCACTGGTAATCACCAGGTCACAGTCAGCATCGGCCTGTTGCAGCACGCTGCGCAATTGCTCGGGATCGTCGGCGATCACGCCATAATCGTGCACCTCAACCCCCAAACGACTCAGCATGGCGTGCAGCGCTGGCCGGTTGGAATCATAAAGATCACCTATGCCCAGAGTTTCATGCGGTTGGCGCAGTTCATCGCCAGTCGCCAACAGACCCACCTTCAGTTGCGGTCGCACGCTCACTTCAGCGCAACCGACACTGGCCAACAACGCCACATCCTGGGGCCGGATGCGGTGGCCTTCGGGCAGCAGTCGATCACCCGTTCGGCAGTCTTCACCCGCGCGGCGGATGTTATTACCTGCTTCCGGGACCTTGTCGAACGTCACTCCGGCATCGCTGAGCTCGGCGTCTTCCTGCATTACCACGGCGTCGCAACCGGCGGGCAGCACGGCACCGGTCATCACTCTGATGCAATAGCCGGGTCTGAGCGGTTCGGTGTAAGGCTGGCCGGCCAGCGAACGGCCCTGAACCGGCAGCGGTTTATCGGCCAGCAGATCAGCGCGACGCAAGGCGTAGCCATCCATCGCCGAATTATCCCAGGCCGGCACCGGCGCTTCAGCGCGGATGGTGGTAGCGGTCACCCGGCCAAGACTGTCGCTCAAGGCAACGCTTTCAGCGCCGGCAAGCGGCACCAGAAGGTCGAGTAAATGCGCAAGCCCATCTGCCAACGGCATCAGGCCCGGACGATCAGAACAGCCCATGGAATTTTCCCTCTGTCATTCGAGCGCCATTCTGACCAAAGGCGATGACACTGACCAGACAGAAAAGGCCAGGATCGTCACAAAACGAGCTCGGCCTGACGGGAGAACATGGCTGGACCTAAACGGCGGCTTGGATAGTACTCATTGCTTGTTAAAGTTCACTGGCAGCCGGCGACTGCTTGAACCTGGAAATTGAGATTGCCTCTCAACCGCTCTTGATAGTTGTTCTTGGCAACTTTAAGCTTGGCGCCCGCCTGCATTGGTATGGATCGACAGCGGCAGGAAACACCGGCTTATACCCAACTTACTTTCACCAGATGGCAAACGACGACTCACGATGAATGACAGCCCAACCCAATGGCGCCAGCTCAGCCTGAATATTGCTGTCTTCCTGTTCGTCATCGGTCTGCATGCCGCCGTTCTGGCATCGGCTTTTCTGGCCGGTCCTGAGGATTCGCCGGTGGTTAAACCACCGACCGTCAGCGGTATGCTGATACCGGTGCCGCCGGCGGAATCGGTTCAGGCACCGGCTGCAGTGGCAACACCGCCGGAACCTAAACCCGAGCCAGAACCTGAACCCGTGCAAGAGCCGGCACCCGAGCCTGAGCCAGAACCTATTCCCGAGCCCGAACCGGAGCCTGTTCCAAAACCCGAACCCATTCCCGAGCCCGAGCCAATACCGGAACCGGAACCGGAACCGGAACCGGAACCGGAAACTGAACAGGCGTCGACCCAGCAGGTCAATGAAGCTCTGGCGGACCTTGATACCAAAAACGCCGCAACCGAGGGCGCGCCCATCGTCGCGCCGCGCTCAGATGCCGCCCATCTGGACAATCCATCGCCCGCCTATCCACGGCGCTCAGCGCGGCTGGGCCATGAAGGTGAGGTGGTCCTGGAAGTGTTGATTCTCGCCGATGGCAGCGTGGGTGATATTCGCCTGCTCGAGTCCAGCGGCTACGACCGTCTCGACGAGACCGCCATGGAGGCGGTACGGCGCTGGCGCTATGTGCCGGCCACACAGAACGGTGAAGCCATTGATTACTGGTTCCGCCAACCCATCAATTTCGAACTGAAGTGAGCACGCTGTGATGCATGAAACCACACTGGATAATCCTTATGGCCTGGAAGCTCTGTGGACCCAAGGCGACGCCATCATCAAGGGTGTGGCCATCCTGCTGCTGTTGATGTCCGTAGCCAGCTGGCTGGTGATCGTGATCCGTGGTCTCGATCTGTGGCGGCTGCGGCGCCAGGCGAAATCGCTCGATGCCTTCTGGCAGGCGCACGATTTCAACGAGGCGCTGGAGCGCCTGCAACCGGCCACGCCACAAAACCCCTATCGGTTGCTGGCGGTCAAAGGCCGCGATGCGCTCGACTATCACCGCACTCACGGCGATAACCTCAACAGTCAGTTACCGCTGACCGACTGGCTGACCACCGCCATCGGCAGCGCGCTCGATGAAAGCCGTGAACGCATGCAACGCGGTCTGGCGATACTCGCATCGGTCGGTTCGACCGCGCCTTTTGTCGGTTTGTTCGGCACCGTCTGGGGGATTTATCACGCCCTGGTCGGTATTGGCGTGTCCGGCCAGGCCAGCATCGATAAGGTGGCAGGTCCGGTCGGTGAAGCGCTGATCATGACCGCCTTCGGTCTGGCCGTGGCGATACCCGCCGTGCTCGGTTACAACGCCATCACGCGCGGCAACAAAGGCATTCTGGGACGCCTGGATCGCTTTGCCAGCCAACTGCACGCCTATCTGATTACCGGCACACCGACAGTGATTAAAAGCGGCAAAAGAGGAGCGAACTGAGATGGCCTTTGGCGGCAGCAATCAAGACGACGAGGTCATGAGCGAAATCAATATGACACCGCTGGTGGATGTTATGTTGGTGCTGCTGATCATCTTTATCATCACTGTGCCGGTGATTACCCATTCGGTGAATCTGGATTTGCCGGAAGCCGATAACACCCCCACCGAAGCCACGCCCGACACCATTACCATTTCGGTCGGCGCCGGCGGTGATTTGAGTTGGAACAGTACCGCGGTGAGTTTCGACGAACTGGAAAGCCGGCTGGCCGTAGCGGCGGCACGGGACCCGCAACCGCCGATTCATTTGCGTGGCGATCGCGCCGTCGCCTACGAACACGTCGCCAAAACCATGGCGGCGATTCAGCGCTCGGGTATACAGTCGTTGGGATTTTTAACCGAACCGGGCTCCTAAACAAACCGTTGAGCCCGCCGGAAAATGTTAGAAAAACAGCCCGGTTGGCCGTTTAGAAAAACAGCCCGGTTTCCAGTCGGGCTTCTTCGCTCATCATGTGCTGCTGCCAGGGCGGGTCGAACACCAGCTCGACATCCGTTTGCTGCACATGCGGAACCTGAGCCAGACGGAATTTCACATCGCCGACCAGCACATCACCCATGCCGCAGCCGGGCGCGGTCAGCGTCATCTCAACGGCAACGCTGTGTTTTTGCTGATCGATATCGAGCTTATAAACCAGACCGAGATTAACGATGTCGACCGGAATTTCCGGGTCATAGACCGTCGCCAACGCCTGCCAAACCTGCTCCTCACTGATGCGACCATCGGCCGGCGCCTCAAAGCTGAGGCCATTAGGCTCCAGTCCCAAAGCATCGGCGTCGCTGCCATCGACGCGCACCATATTGCCGCCGTAAATCAGCGTATAACTGCCACCGAGCGACTGGGTGATGCGTACTTCGGCGCCTTCGGGCAAGGTGGTTGCCGCACCCGACGGCACCTGTCGTGCCGCGCAATCGCGCAGCAGAATACGGCTATCGCCAACGCTGCCGGGGGTTTTAGCATTGGGGGCCTTGATGGTCAGTCGCTGACCGCGTTCATCTTCCTGAATGCCCATTTCCAGGTCTTTCAAATAAGGCAGGCTGGCTTTTTCCAGAAATAACACCAGGCCTTCGCCGACTTCCAGACGGGTATCGGTCGGCTGTTCTTCACCGGGACGACAATAGGCCAGACAGGTTTCGGCACGCGGTGTACCTGGGTCGCTGACAAACAAGCGCGCGGCCATACCTTCCACTTTCTGACGCGCCAAAAGCTGATTGAGAAAGTCGCGCGCGGCGGTGGATATTTTCAGGCTGGTTTCCATGCATACCTCGGCAGGTGAAGCGTACTGATCTGGCGCTATACCTGAGTGCTTTGGTCAACTATTTCAAGGGTCAATTGACGACTCTGGGCATGTTATGGGCGTGTTATGAGCATGATAAAGTAACGCCATGAACATCGAACTGATCGATCGGGTCCGCGCCTGCCGACTGTGCGCAGATTATCTACCCGAACCGCCCCTCCCCATCCTGCAATTCGATCGGCGGGCCCGCTTATTGATTGCCGGGCAGGCACCAGGACGGCGGGCGCACCAGGCGGGTCAGCCGTTTGTCGATGCCAGTGGTGAACGTCTGCGTAACTGGCTCGGACTGAATCAAACGCAGTTTTACGACCCGACCCAGGTGGCCATCATCCCCATGGGTTTTTGCTACCCCGGCCGGGCCAACAGTGGCGACGCGCCGCCGCGTCCGGAATGTGCGCCAGCCTGGCGAGAAGCCTTGCTTGAGCAACTGACATCGCTGCGGCTGACGCTGATCATCGGTCGTCACGCCTTGAACTGGCACTGGCCCGAGGCCACCGATCTGAGCAGCGCGGTCCGTGCTGGCTTGAGCCATCATCATCAGGCTTTACCGCACCCAAGCCCACGCAACAATGCCTGGCTAAAGCGCAACCCCTGGTTCGAAACTGATATTCTTCCGCCATTGAAACAGGCGGTCGCCAACGCCTTAGGAGAACAACGATGAGTAATAAACTCTGCCTGATGACTGGTGGCTCACGCGGTCTCGGCGCCGAGCTGGTTAAGCAGTATCAACAACAAGGCTGGACAGTGCGCGAGTTCTCCCGCTCCGGTTCCGGCGACGCTCATATCGATGCCGACTTCAGTCGCCGCGAGTCAGCTGTCGATAGCCTTGATGCAAGCTTCCGCGAACAGTCACAAAGCGACTGGGATGAAGTTGTGTTGATTCTCAACGCGGCTCAGATCGGCCCCATAGGTCCACTGTCATCCAGCGTACCGCGCGACTGGTGGCAGAACCTGGATGTGAATCTGACATTAAATGTCTCGGCTGCCGGATTATTCTTGCAACACTTTCAACACTCGCCGGCGCGCAAAACCCTGGCGGTTATTTCCTCCGGTGCGGCCCAAACCGGTATTGGCGGCTGGAGTCTGTACTGTCTGGCGAAATCCGGTCTGGAACGGCTGGCCGAATCGATTGCCGAAGAACAACAAAACGCAAGCTATCCGATCCAAAGTCTCAGCATCAGCCCGGGATTGATCGACACCGAAATGCAGGCCGAAATCCGCGCCAGCGACACCAGTCAGTTTGCCGACGTGGAAGAATTCCGCGCCTTTCAGCAACAGGGCGCTCTGGTCGAACCGGACCGTGTCGCTGCTGCGGTGATACAAATCATTGCTGGCTCTTTCCGCAGCGGCGAATTGAAATCGGTGAGCGAGATACTGGCATGACTATCGAAATCAGCAGCGATAAAAACCGTCTTGACCTGGATGTTATTCACGACTTTTTGACCAACAGTTATTGGAGCCCGGGTATTACACGCGAACGCGTTGCCCGTGCCATTGAACATTCATTGTGCTGGGGAATTTACCGCGACGGTCAGCAAATTGGCTTTGCCCGCGTAACCACCGACCAGGTGCACTTTGCCTATCTCGCCGATGTTTTTATCGTACCGCAAGCACAGGGACAGGGGTTGGGTAAGCAGTTGGTTGAAGCGGTACTGGCCGATGAGCGACTGCAAGGATTACGTCGCTTTATGCTGGCCACCAAGACGGCAGCCAGCCTGTACCAACGCTATGGTTTTGAAGCAGTTACCGAGCCGAATAATCTGATGCAGCGCAATTATTAATCGCCCGGCCAGGCGTCGATTTCATCGAGATAAACCCAGCGCTTTTTATGCTGCGTAAAGCGGGAAATTTCATGCAGGCTATGCTCTGTTTTATGTTCATCGCGATAGCGCGCACGAAATTCGACGTAGCCTTTTTTAAAACCGGTTTTGCTGCGCAGTACTTCTAATCCCAGCCAAGTCGACCCTTCCAGATCAGCCTGTTGCAAATCCGGACAGCTCGTTGGATGCCAACTCGCTAACAAGTACGACAAGTCTTGTCGAACAAAGGCGGTATAACGACTGCGCATCAGCGTTTCACAGTCCGGCACTCTGGCGCCTTGCTCAAGATAACGACCGCAACACTGGCGGTAATCGGCCGGACGACCGCAAGGACAGGCGCTCATTGCACACTCCGCTTTGCATCAAGCAAACCACCAATGGCAACTGCCAGTCGTTCTGATCGATTGGGGTGACGCATCACCTGCAACACCAAACCGGCCAACCCCGGTTGTAACGCCAAACCCTGCACCACTCGATTAAAGCCATCCTGATCGGCCAACTGCGCCAGACGATCCAACGCCACCAGACTCAACTCAGTATCGTCCAGCAAAGCGGGATGTCGGCTCAATAACGCCAGTACCAGATCGAGCGCATCCGGATGGCGATTCAGCGCCCGACTGATAAAGCCACGCACCAGACCCATGGCATCACTTTGCGACAAGGCACGCAGCGCCGCGGTATCCTGCGCGACCTCTGCCTGCGCATCAGCCAGCGCAATGATGGCCTCGGTCAAGGCCAATACCGGACGATGATGTTCCAGCATTTGCAACACCTGCAGCCGTGGTTCCAGCGGCAACTGAGTCAGCCGCTGTGCCAGCTGTTTTTGCGCCTTGTCATCGGCCGACTCCAAAACCTCAGCGATGCCTTGCAGACCTAAGGCCTGCCAGCTGTCCGGCTCGGCCGAACCGAGCAGATAGTCATAAGCATCGTCATAATATTGACTCGGCGGCGCACCGAGAATACGACCGGCGCGCGCATGCAGCGCGGCCATCTTGGCGTCGTCCGGTTTGAACTGATACGGATGGTCGGTCAACAGGCGTTGGCGCTCATCGGCATCAGAGGTGGCCAGCGCTTTCATTAAACGGTTTAGCACATCGGCGGCAATGGGCGCCGGCAAACCTGCCTGTTCATCCAGTGGTAATTTCATAAACCAGATGGCGTGCTGCTGACGATTATCCGGATGCCACAACAGCAACACCAACCAGGCATGATTGAGGTAGGGGTAAGGATAGGCACCGCCTTGATCAAAGCGTTGCCAGTCTTCACGGGACAGACGTCTTAACTGACTGCCGAGATCGAACAAGCGGTAGCGCGCACCGCTTTGATCGAGAAATTCACCGAGGCGTGTGGGGGCTTGCATTTTGTCTACACTGGTTAAAAAGCGGGGCCGATTCTACACGCTCAACCGCCAGCCTGACAGATTCGACGGTTACCGCTAGAATTCAGCGCGAATCATTTTATCAATAAACGAAACCACCGGAGTGACAGTGGCTCAGATTGCAACTTTACTGGACAACCTGGAAACCGAACTGCGTCGGCTGAATTTGTGGAGTGACGTTCCACCTCGCGCCGAAGCCCTGGCCAGCACCGCGCCCTTTGCAGTCGATACGCTGTCGCTGCCACAGTGGTTGCAATGGATCTACATCCAACGCCTGCGTGCGCTGCTTGAAGCCGATAGAGCCCTGCCCTGTGGTGCGCTGGTTAAGCCCTACGCCGATCAGTATTTTGATCAGCAACGCGACCTGCCCGCCCATCAATTACTGCACATTATTGATTGCATCGACGAAGCGCTTGGCAAGCCCGGTCAGAACCAGTAACGCCACTGACCTCGATCAGATGTACTGCGCCAGTTGCACGCCTTCTTTCAGTGGATCGAGGGCGCGTTTAATGGCGTCCTGACAGCCCGGTACCGATAAGTCCAGCACTCGCCAGGGAACCGGCTGACCGGATTGATAATTCTGAAACAGACGTACGGTTGGCGTCATCTGATCGTGTTCATTGATTTCGATAACGACGCCCATCAAACCGCTGTTCATTTCCACCAAGGAACCGACCGGGTAAATCCCCATACATTGGATAAAAATATCCACCAGTTTCCGGTCCAGATGATGCTCACTCCATTCAATGAGTTTTTTCATGGCGGCTGTTGGCGGAATACCCCGGTGATAGACACGATCGGCGGTAATGGCGTCGTAGACATCGACGATGGCCGTCATGCGTCCGTACTCGCTGATCTGCTCGCCCTTTAGCCCAAATGGATAACCACTGCCATCCATTTTTTCGTGATGCTCCGCAGCAACCTGAATAGTCAGTTCAGACACGCCCTCGGTCTGCTCCAGAATTTCCTTACTGTACAGCGCGTGACGTTTAATGATTTCGAATTCTTCGTCATTGAGTCGATCAGGTTTGTGCAAGACCTCATCGGGAATCATCGTCTTGCCGATGTCGTGCAACAAAGCACCGACCATAATCTGGTGCAGCACATCGTAAGGTAATTTGCGATAACGACCGTAGACCGACATCAGCACCGACAAATTCACCGAGTGTTCCATTAAATAGGAATCTTTATGACGGATGCGACCGAGACAAGTTAGGGCGTTGTGATTGCGAAACACCGACTCCAGTAAACTCTCGGCGACCCCATTAACCGAGCCCATATCGATGGCGCGGCCCAGTTTGACGTCCGCCATCAGAGTATTGATCAGGGTCTTGGCTTCGCCATGCAATGCATCGGCGTGGTCGCGTTCGCTGGCCAGCTCAACGCGTGGACGGTTGTAGGGTGTCTGCTCGCCAACCTTGAGCAACTGGGCGTGGTTGTCGCGCTCGATCTCTTCCCAGGGCACGCCGTCGGGTGAATCCAGGCCTTTACTGGTATCGATATAGACTTCGCGAACGCCGAGCTTGCGGATCTTTTCGACCACAGCGTCGGAGCCGATTTTGCCGCGACGACTGTAGTTGTAGTGCGGAATCCAATCAGTATTCATGTCGGAGATGTACATTCCGACTTTAAGGCTGCGGATAGGAATACGTTTGATCATCGGTGAACCTGACCCAAAAACTCCTTTTTCGGGTCAAGTCTAGTACAAAAATTATCCGCAATAAGAAAGATTGCTGATCAATTTTTATACTTTTCGAGTCCAGGTTTCCTTCAAACCGATGGTCTTGTTAAACACCAGTTTGCCGTTGCCGCCGTCATAGCGGTCGAGCACAAAATAACCTTCACGCTCAAACTGGAAGGCAGCTTCCGGTGCGGCCTGCGCCAGGCTGGGTTCGACCACACAGTTGCTGAGCGTCGCCAGAGATTCAGCGTTAATGTACTGCATAAAATCATCACCACCACGATCCGGGGTTTCGTGATCGAACAGCCGGTCATAGAGACGCACTTCCGCCGGCAAACCTTCGCTGGCCGATACCCAGTGAATCACCCCTCGAGGACGCACACCTTCGGGTGCATCGGCGCCGACGGTGCCTTCAACAGCCGTGGCGCGAATCTCAATAATTTCACCGCTGGCGTCCTTGATCACTTCGTCGGCCTGAATGATGTAGGCGTTGCGCAAACGCACCCATTCACCCAAAACCAGACGCTTGAATTTCTTCCGCGACAAGCTGGAATCTTCATTGAAGTCGGAGCGGTCGATATAGATTTCGCGGGTGAACGGCAACTCACGCTCACCCAGATCGCTGCGATTTGGATGACCTGCCGCGGTGAACACTTCGCGGTGATTATCCGGCAAGTTGGTCAGCACGATCTTCAACGGATTCAACACCGCCATGGCCCGCGGCGCGTTATCATTCAGGTCTTCACGAATGGCATGGTCGAGCATACCCAAATCCACCACGCCACCGGCGCGGCTGGTGCCAACCATATCGGCGAAGTGACGCAGCGCCGCTGGAGTAATACCGCGCCGGCGCATGCCACTGATGGTCGGCATACGCGGGTCGTCCCAACCATCGACCACACCCTCATCAACCAAACGCTTCAACTTGCGCTTGGACGTCACGGTGTAGTTCACATTAAGCCGCGCAAATTCGTACTGATGCGGTACCGCCGGCACCGGCAGTTTTTCGATAAACCAGTCATAAAGCGGACGGTGATCTTCGAATTCCAGCGTACAGATTGAGTGCGTCACACCTTCCAGCGCATCGGACTGACCATGGGCAAAATCGTAGCTCGGATAGATGCACCATTTGTTGCCGGTCTGATGATGTTCCTTGCGACGAATGCGATACAACACCGGATCACGCAGATTCATGTTCGGTGCCGCCATATCAATTTTGGCGCGCAATGATTTGGCACCATCATCGAACTCGCCGTTTTTCATACGCGCAAACAGATCGAGGTTTTCCTCGGCGCTGCGCTCACGATAAGGACTGTTGCGACCCGGCTCCGTCAAGGTGCCGCGGTATTCGCGCGCTTCTTCGCCGCTGAGATCGCAGACGTAGGCATCGCCGTTTTTAATCAGTTCGACCGCCCAGTCGTACAGCTGATCAAAATAATCGGAGGTGTATTTTTCTTTACCCACCCATTCAAAACCGAGCCAGTTAATATCGGCTTTGATCGAGTCGATGTATTCCTGCTCTTCTTTTTCCGGATTGGTGTCGTCAAAACGCAAATTGCACACGCCGCCAAATTGCTCGGCCAGACCGAAATTGACGCAGATGGATTTGGCATGACCAATGTGCAGATAGCCATTGGGCTCTGGCGGAAAGCGGGTCACGATTTTGTCGTGCTTACCACTGTTCAGGTCGTCTTCGATCAGGGTGGCGAGAAAGTTGGACGGCTTGTCACTCATCAGAATGCGGACTCCGGAAATCGCTCGGCAGGAGAATGGGGTTTGCCAAAGCGGCGATTATACCGGTTTGGGCCGCGCTGAGTAGGGGCCGCGCCTTGCGCTGGACGGCACGAGCCAATCCTGTATATACATCCATATTTTTTACGCTGATTGCCATGCGCTTATTTATCGCCGAAAAACCCAGCCTCGGACGCGCCATTGCCGCCGCCCTGCCCGGTCAACAGCAACGCCAGGACGGCTGCGTGATCGTCGGCGATGCGGTGGTGACCTGGTGCATTGGCCACCTGCTGGAGCAGGCCGAGCCCGACGCCTACGATCCGGCTTTCAAGCAATGGTCGTTCAATACCCTGCCCATTCTGCCTGACCAATGGCAATACCAGGCCAAACGCCAGACCGCCAAACAGCTTGCGGTGGTGCGCAAGCTGGTTAAACAGGCGGATCAACTGATTCACGCCGGCGACCCGGACCGCGAAGGTCAGCTGTTAGTCGATGAAGTGCTGCATTATTTGAAAGTGCCGAAGCACAAACTCGACAGCACCCAACGCTGCCTGATCAACGATTTGAACCCAAGCGCGGTGAAACGTGCCTTGGATAAACTGCAACCCAACCGCGACTTCCAACCCTTATCTGTTTCAGCGCTGGCACGGGCACGCGCCGACTGGCTGTATGGCATCAACCTGACCCGGGCGGTCACATTGGGTGGCCG
This sequence comes from Saccharospirillum sp. ABV4_185, assembly GCF_056159245.1. Taxonomy (NCBI): domain Bacteria; kingdom Pseudomonadati; phylum Pseudomonadota; class Gammaproteobacteria; order Oceanospirillales; family Saccharospirillaceae; genus Saccharospirillum; species Saccharospirillum sp. ABV4_185. The sequence goes on along the minus strand of NZ_JBSWUW010000002.1, from coordinate 149,920 downwards.
CAATGCGGGTTATCAGGGCGTGCTCTCCATCGGCCGGGTGCAGACACCGGTCCTGGGTTTGGTGGTCGATCGCGATCGCGCCATCGACGCCTTTACCAGCCGACCCTATTACGAAGTCTGGGCACAACTAACAACCCAGGCCGGCGAAGGTTTTGCCGCCCAGTGGCAACCAAGCGAGGCCTGTGAAGCCTGGCTCGATGATGATGGTCGTAACCTGTCGCGACCACTGGCTGAGCACGTGGTGAAAACGGTTCAGGGGCAGGACGGCGCCATCACCCTGGCCACTGCAAACACCAGCAATCAGAATGCACCGCTGCCGCCGAGCCTGTCGAACTTGCAGATGGAAGCCAACAAGGTGTTGGGTTTAAGCGCGCAAAAAGTGCTCGATCTGGCGCAGAGTCTGTACGAAAAACACCAGGCCATTACCTACCCGCGCTCGGACTGTCGCTATCTGCCCAGCGAACATCATACTGAGGCTGGCCAAGTCACCAGCGCCATTCGCGCCAGCCTGAAGGCGTTGAACGACAACCGCCTCGACGCCGCCTGGCCGCAACTGAATCTCAGCCAGAAAAGCCGTACCTGGAACGACGCCAAGGTCGGCGCACACCACGCCATCATTCCCACCGGTAAAATCGTGACCCGGCTCAGTGAAGACGAGGCAAAAATTTATTATCTGGTCAGCCGCGCCTATCTGGCGCAGTTCCTGCCGGCCTGGCAGCGCCGCGAACAAAAAATCGAAGCACGGCTGGCCGGCGGGCTGTTTCGCGCCCAGGCCAAGCAAACACTGACAGCCGGTTGGAAAGCCTTATTTCCCAGCAAACAAGACGAAGCCGAAACGGTTTTGCCCTCTTTGAAGGAAGGCGACCAGGTTCACTGTGCAAGCGCCGAGATCCGCGAAAAAGAAACTCAACCACCCAAACCCTTTACCGAAGCCACCTTGCTGGCTGCCATGACCGGCATCAGCCGTTTTGTCGCCGACACTGAGCTGAAAAAGGTCCTCAAAGAAACTGACGGTCTGGGCACCGAAGCCACCCGCGCCAGTATTCTCGAAGTGCTGTTCAAGCGCGGTTTTCTGCACCGCCAGGGCAAAGCCTTGCATGCTACCGAGGCTGGCAAAGCGCTGATCAATGCGCTGCCGCAAAGCCTGACGCTGCCAGATCGCACCGCGCGCTGGGAGTCCATTCTCGGTGATATCGCAAGCGGCCAGGCGCGTTATGAAACGCTCATGCAACCCTTGGTCAGCGAGTTGCAGGAGCTGACCGGCACGCTGCGTTCCTGGCAACCGGCGGGTCTCGCCGGCCTGGGCAAACCACCGCGCCGCGGGCAACGGAAAACATCGCGTCGCAAACCCGCTGCGAACCGTCGCCGCAAGGCTGGGTGATGCTGGCACGGCAACAGAGTAAACTGCCGCCATCACTCACCAAACCAACACCGAAAAACAACCGAATCGATTCAGGAGAGGTCATGACGCACGCCATCCGCATTCACCAGAACGGCGGCCCCGAGGTCTTCAAATGGGAAGAAATTCAAGTCGGAGATCCCGGTCCGGGCGCAGTTCGGATCAAGCAGACCGCCGTCGGCCTCAACTACATCGACGTCTATTTCCGCACCGGTCTCTATCCCACGGCTAACTTCCCCGCCGTGCTTGGGCAGGAAGGCGCTGGTGTGGTCGAAGCCGTCGGCAGCGGCGTCACCGGTTTACAAGAAGGTGACCGGGTGGCTTACCCGATGTGCCCCGGCGCCTATGCCGAAGCGCGGCTGATACCAGCAGAAAAACTGCTCAAACTGCCTAATAACATTGCCGACCAGACCGCCGCGGCCATGATGCTTAAAGGTCTCACCGCACACTATCTGCTGTACCGCACTTATCCGGTCAAAGCCGGCGATCCGGTTCTGGTTTATGCCGCCGCCGGCGGTGTCGGTCAGATCCTCACTCAGTGGGCCAAGCAACTGGGCGCTGTGGTGATCGGTTGTGTCGGTTCGGCTGATAAGGGTGAACTGGCTAAGGCCGCCGGTGCCGATCACATCATTAATTACAGCGAAGAGAATATCGCCGAACGCGCGCGCGAACTGACCGGCGGTGAAGGCGTAGCGGCCGCTTACGATTCCATCGGCAAGGCCACCTTCGAAGCCTCGCTCGATGCGCTGCGTCCCTTTGGTGTGCTGGCCTCCTACGGCAACGCCACCGGCCCGGTCGATCCTTTCAGCCCCGGCATACTGGCGCCCAAAGGTTCGCTCTATGTCACCCGGCCGACGCTCGCCACCCACATCAGCACCCGCGCTTTGCTCGAAGAAGGCGCGGAGCGTTTGTTCGATATGGTCGGTCGCGGCGACGTCACCATCCATGTGAACCAAACCTATGCGCTCAAAGATGTGGCCCAGGCGCACCGTGATCTGGAAGCGCGCAAGACCACCGGCTCAACCGTTCTGTTGCCTTAACAACTGCGTAAAAAAAAGCCCCCGCCGAAGCACATCGACGGGGGCTTTGTTAAATTCGTTTAACTTATTTCAGTCGTTCGAACGTCGCCGTCAAATCCTGCCGTGTTTGCTCAGCCTCAGCCTGGCTGAAGCCCATCTGCGGAATAAAATCGATCAACTGCGGAATCGGAAAACCCAGGGCAATGCCATACATCTGGTGTTCGCTGTTAAAACCGAGACGATCGAAGACGCCCTGCATGGTTGATTTGGTGCGACTGTCGTTCAACCAATCCGCCACGGTGTCGGTCAGGTTCGGTAAAATTCTCACCTCGGTATCGGATTCAATATCCACCCACAAGGTCGCGCGAATATCGCGTGACGATACACCGACGCGCAATTCGAAGCGGCCGCTTTCCTCAGCGAAGCGACCCAGATGCGGCACGAAATAGGCGAAGGCGTGAACGTCCAGATCGATGCTGACGGTCTGTGATTGTCCGGCTTCCAGATAGATTTTGGAAAAGCCTTTCAGTTCGTGCACCGGGCGACGATAAGTACTCTTCTGGTCGTGAATATAGAGCTGCACCACTTCCGCACCGGCACGATCACCGATGTTGGTGACGGTCACGCTGACGCGACGCGCGCTAGCATCGTATTGTGGTTCAGACAGTTCAAACTGGCTGTAGCTCAGGCCATGACCAAAAGGATACTGCACCGGCAATTCTTTAGTGTCGTAATAGCGATAACCGGTGAACAAACCTTCGCTGTATTCGACCGTTGCCTTGGTGCCCGGGAAGGTCTCATAGGTCGGGTTATGTTCCAGGCGAATCGGAAAACTTTCACTCAGTTTGCCCGATGGGTTGGCCTCGCCAAACAACAAACGCGCCAGCGCTTCGCCACCGCCTTCACCCGGTAACCAGGCTTGCAACAGCGCCGGCACCTCGGCTTCAAACTGACGGGTTTCCACAGCAGAACCGGCGTGCAAGACCACGATCAGATTTTTATTTACCGCCGCTACCGCCTTAATCAATTCAATATGATCCGGCGCCAGTTTCATGTTGGCGCGGTCAAAGCCTTCGCTTTCCATGGCGTCGGTGGTGCCGGTCAGTAACACCACGGCATCGGCGTCGCTGGCCAGAGCAACCGCTTCATTTTTCTGCGCTTCACTGACGCTCATTTCGGTGTAACCCGGGGCGAAATCGATTTCCGCACGCGCACCGATGGCGCTCAGTGCATCGCTCAGTTGGCGGGCTGTCATATGCGAACTGCCGCCGCCCTGGAAGCGCGGGTTTTGCGCGAAATCACCAATCACCGCCAAACGCTGGTTGCTGTTTAACGGTAACTGCTGCTGGTCGTTTTTCAGCAAAACGGCACTTTCGGTTGCCAACTGCACAGCGATTTCGTGATGTGCGCTCCAATCGGGTGTTACATCGCGGCGGTTATCGAGGCTGCGATTAATCAGTTCCAGCACGCGCAAGGCGTGTTCGTCCAGCACACTTTCTGGCAACTCGCCGCTGGTCAGTGCTGTCAGTAATTGCTCATCGCGTTCAGCCGGACCGGGCATTTCCAGATCCAGACCATTGAGGTGAGAGGCCACCTTGTCTTTTACCGCGACCCAGTCCGACATTACCAGGCCTTCATAACCCAACTGATCACGCAGAATACGTTGCAGCAGATCGGGAGACTGACAGGCATGCGGACCGTTAACGCCGTTGTAAGCGCCCATCACCGTCCACGGATTCGCCTCACGGATGGCCTTGGCAAAGGGCTCAACGTAGAGTTCCTGCAAGGTACGCTCGTCGATTTCAGCGTTGATCAGAAAACGGCGGGTTTCCTGTTCGTTACCGGCGAAGTGTTTGATGCAAGCGCCAACACCTTTGCTCTGCAAACCATTCACAAAAGCCGCCGCCATAGCACCGGTATGGAAAGGATCTTCGGAGAAGTATTCGAAGTTACGGCCACCCAGAGGTGTGCGCTTGCCGTTCAAGCCTGGGCCGAGCAAAACGGACACACCCAGCGCCTGGCATTCATCACCAATGGCTGCCGCCGCCTGGCTCATTAATTCGGTGTTCCAGCTGGCGCCCATGGCCGCTTCGACCGGGAACACGGTCGCCGGTTCTGAGCTGCCATCGAGGGTGGAAGAGGCGCTCAGGCGCACGCCGTGAGGCCCATCGGTCAGGGTAACGGCAGGAATATCCAGGCGTTCAATGCCGTGCAAATGCCAGGCATCCAGGCCACATAAGAGTTGAACTTTTTCTTCAGACGTCAGTTGCGCCAGGATGGCTTTAGGATCGAACACCGGTTACTCCCATCGACAAATTCGGGCGCGGATTGTAACCGGTTTCAGGTCGCGGTGACAGACCACTGCCCAAGCAATGAACTAGTGCGCCGACCCCGTCTTGCGCTGGCGTGCTGCCAGATATTCCGGCATCTTGCCTTCGTCTTCGTAGCAGGGGTCGCCATCTTCAATGCGGATGATTTTGGCGCCGGGAACATAAGGAATACTCGACTCCACTTCCAGCAGAGCGCTGTGCACCAGGTCGGCCATCACCCGCTCAATCGGCTGGTCATAGACTTCCGCCAGTGCTTCGAGTTTGGCCCGGTCGGAACGACTCATCTGCACTTCGGTCGACACCAGCTGCTGGCGCGCACGGCGGCTCTCTTCCCATTGATTGAGTATCTGGCTAAACCGCTTATTGACCATGATCTCCTCCTGACTCGACCCCAGGTCACTCAGTTCTATGAGTAATAGCTATTAAGCAACCTCTTTGCCAGGGCGCATTTTTCAACCCCATCGACGCTCGGACTGCACAAACTTAGCTACTATTCCTCCAAACCCAGCCTCCAAGCCTAGCCTCCAAGTAGCCACCAAGGCAGTGCGATTAACAGCCAGGTGCGTCACGACGGTGCAGCCATCCTTCAATTCATCTGATCAATTAGCTCAGTTATTTTGCAGCCATCGTCAGGCGCCAGTGCTTGTGGCCGCAATCTGCGCCCCCATCAAGGCCAGCTATCAGTCACCATTGGAGCTTATTCATGTCTGCCTTCCCAAAACGTTGGCCGGTTGAAAACCCGGACGTTCTGCAACTCTATTCACTGGCCACGCCGAACGGTCAGAAGATCGGCATCATGCTCGAAGAAAGCGGTTTGCCGTACGAAGCCCACACCGTCAACATCATGAAAGACGAGCAGTTCGATGAGGATTACCTGAAGCTCAACCCGAACAACAAAATCCCATCGATCATCGATCCCAACGGTCCGGACGGCAAACCCCTGCAGTTGATGGAAACCGGTGCCATCCTGATTTATCTGGCCGAGAAAACCGGTCGCTTCCTGCCGACCGATCCGGCGCGTCGCCTGGAAACTCTGCAATGGTTGTTTTTCCAGACCGCCCATATCGGCCCCATGCTGGGTCAATTTGGTCACTTCACTAAGTTCGCCGCCGACAAGAGCGATGCCTACTCCAAAGAGCGCTTCACCAACGAAAGCCGTCGCTTGTTGGGCGTACTGGATCAGCGTCTGGAGGGCCGGCAGTGGATCATGGGCGATGAACTGACCATCGCCGATATGGCCATCGCGCCCTGGATCAAGTGCATCGATTTTTACGAAGGTCACGAAGTGCTGAACACCGCTGAGTTCAACAATGTGATGGACTACTGCGAGCGGTTTTATGCCCGGCCGGGCGTGCAGGCTGGTGCTGCGGTTTGTGCAATTAGTTGATGGATTTTGTTCGAGACAAGGCGGCTGTTACGGCAGCCTTGTCTCCATCAAAACCAGCCATCAGCTGTTCACGAATAACGGAAAAACCCCAAAGATAAATGCCAGGGGCACCGCCATCAGTATCGTCGGCAACCACTGCTGGCGGATGTGCCAGATGCTGTACACCAGCGCCATTGGCGGCAGCAGAACCAAAATCCCCCAGGCCATCGACTGGCGGAAGGCTTCGGTCAGCGCCAGGGTGTAACCAACGATAAAAATCACCAGCGGCAAATAGAACAACAGCAACAACATCAATCAGCTCTCGGTCTTGGGCAAGTGAGGCGCCAAAATGGCGTAGAGGTCGGGTCGGTTGTCGCGAATTTCTTCCGTCGTTAACCCTTCCAGTGAATGCGGGTACTTCAGCCAGGCTTCGGTTTCGTGCACGAAATAATCCGGCACCCGGCCGGTTTCATTGCGCGACGGTTTGTAATAGGGCACAGCGACGCGGATGTCGTGCGGGGTATTGAGCCGCGCCCGCGCTTTAATGTCGTCGATAATGGCTTCGACCGAACGGCCGGTATCAAAAACGTCATCAACGATCAGCAGCGCATCGTCGTGGGTGATGTGTTTGATCAGATAATCCAGACCTAGCACCTTGACCGAACGGCTCTGGTTATCGATGCCACTGTAGGACGCCGTACGAATGGCGATGTTGTCGGTCTGTACACCGTGGTAATCGAGAAACTCCTGCACCGCCGCACCCATGGGTACACCGCCGCGCCAGACGGCGATCATAAAAGTCGGCCGGAAACCGGAGTTCAGTATCTGAGCAGCCAGGCGAAAGCTGTCTTCAAGCAGGCCCTGAGCACTGAGGTATTGTTTTTTCACCATGGCGAGGTTAGCGTCCAAATCTGAGCAGTGAGCAATAGTCCCCAAAGCAGACCCGACTGGCAACCCATGACGCATCCCGATCACGATCGACCCAAACGTTACCTTGATGAAGCCGAACTGATTCGCGACGCCTTTCGCCTCGGCGTGCAGATTTTTGAAAGCGGTTTTCGGCCGAATTTTATTGTCGGTCTGTGGCGTGGCGGCAGCACCGTTGGCATCTATGTCCAGGAATGTTTGCAGACCTTGGGCGTGAAAACCGACCACACTTCACTGCGCACGTCCTATCAGGGCATGACGCGTTACGCCGACATGGTCGCGGCACCGCAGCACCGCATCCGGGTGCACGGCACGCAATATCTGCTGGAAAACCTCAACGCCGATGATCGCCTGCTGATTGTCGATGATGCCTTCGGCACCGGCCACAGCCTGGCGGCGGTGCTGGAACGACTGAACCGTCACTTAAAACGCAATATGCCGGCGGACACGCGACTGGCGACGCTTTACGAACGCCCATCGGCCAACCAAACCGGCTTACGTCCGGATTACAGCCTGCACCAAAGCGAAGACTGGCTGGTGTTTCCCTACGAAATGAATGGTCTTTCGCGCGAGGAGATCGACAGCCAAAAACCCTACCTCACCGAGATTCTAAACAGCGTTAACTGAAGGTCTCTCGCTTGGCCGCGAGCGTTGCTTTCCAGTCGGTCACCGCTTCGGTTTCCGGCGGCGAGGTTAACGCCAATCCCTGATCAGCAAAGACCTCATCCAGCCCCTTTACCTTGCCATTTTTAAGAATGGCGACGCGGGCATGACCAACACTGAACAGCTTGTCGCCGCTGTAAAAACGCTGTTCAAAATAACCGTATTTTTCATCCCAGCACACCAATTGGACGCGCGCATCGACGCGGCTGAAGGGGCGGAATTCGCGGATATAGGTCATTTCCTGAGCGTTAAGTACGGCGCGATAACCTTCTTTAAGATAGGCACGCCCCATGCCGGTATCGATGATCCAGCGGGTGCGACAGAGATCGCCAAAGGAAAAATAACGCGCCGCGGTCAGGTGGATGTTGATATCGATATCATGCAGCCAGACCCGAAAACGCATCCGCAGCGGCGCCAGAGGATCGGCATTTTTGCGCCGGAAAATGGCGCCGAGCAATAACAAAAATAAACGACCAAGAAGATTCATCACTACCGCCTGCAACCGGTTCGGGCGCATCCTGACGCGGCAATAAAAGTAAGGCAAACCGAGCATGCCATTGCCAACCCAGGGTTCACAATGGCGGTGTGATCAGTCGCTTTTATAACCGATTCGGAAACCACCCCAATGTTTGCCCGCCACATAGATGGGCGCTGAAACATCGTGCATCACCTCGCCGGTATCGCGCTTGTAGGTCTGCAACAGAAAAGGTTCTTCGTGGCTGCCGCAACGTCGCCCGGTACGATCGGTAAAGATACGTTTGGTGCGATTACCGGCGACATCGATGTCGTAGTCACCGGTCAAAGGTTGGCAAAATTTGTTGTTATGGGTGGGGAAATAACCGTTGACGTCGACGGCGCCGGCGTAGATAGCATCGTCGTTTTCATCCAGCACCGGTTCCTGGATGGGGGGAAATAACTGATCGGTCAGATCATCAAAGGGGCTTTTGTGTTTGATCGGATCGGTGCCTTCAATCGGCGTATATTCAAAGCGGAACAACTCTTCCTCGCTGATATGTCCGGCCTCGATCGCGCTCTCCAGAACGGCGGCGATATCAGCAGCGGCATTGATCGCCGCCCGCGCCAGCTGAGTGTGGCGATCATCAATATCGTAATGGCGCAGCTGCACAAAGATGCCTTCGACGCGTTCGCTCAGCGCCAGAATACGGTTAGAGGCTTCACCGATGGAGTGCTCAATCGACTGCATTGAGCCGTGCAGCTGTTCGATGTCGGAACTGATGCCCTGGCTGTCTTGGCTCACTGCGGTCTGCAGATCGGCCATGGAGTGAACGGTATCGCGCGCCTGAGTCATGCCATCGGCAACGCCGGACAAACGCTCGCCAATGCCATTGAGAGCTTCATCGAGTTCGGCATCGACACTGAGCAACGCATCCATGGCGGTTTTGGTCTGGTCGGTACATTCGCTCATGCCGCCGAGCAGACGACCGATGGTATCGGTGGCATCGGCGGTTTGGCGCGCCAACTGACGCACCTCATCGGCCACCACGGCAAAGCCCCGGCCATGATCACCGGCCCGCGCTGCTTCGATAGCCGCGTTTAACGCCAGCAGGTTGGTTTGATCGGCGACCTTATGAATGGTGCCAAGAATATCGCCGATAGCGGCAGACTCTTGCTGCAGACGATCGATCTGCTGCTGGCAGGCATTCAGTTGATCGCGCTGCCCCGTGCGCGCCTGCTCAACGCTGGCCATACGTTCCTGGCCGGCCAGCGCCAGCGACTGGGCGTCATCGACGCGGGCGTTGGCGTCGTCCATGGCACCGCTCATACCCTGAGCGGCGCCCTCCAAACCCTCAACGCGTTCTGCAAGGGCACCGGCAACCCGTTGCTGTTCGACCAGATGTTGTTGAATACCATCGAGAAAGTGGGACGCATCGGCCGATTCAATGGCAATGCGACTGGCCGCCTGGCCAATTTGTGCCGGCGATGCTTCATCATCGTGCCCTGACCAATCCACCACAGGAGTGTTCTTTTTGGTACGCCCCGGCAACCACCAGAACACCAACGCCAGCACGCCAGCGGCCAGCCCCGGCCAGGGTGTTCCCGGCCAGAATACGGATGTCGCTGCAATAGCAAGGCTGGCGATAACCAACAACGCGCCGAATCCCACTTGGCTTACCACAGTCTTTTTATTGTTATGACTGATTCCGTTCATACTGCGACCTTTTTAGCGCAGATTAACAGCAGGTAACAAATCAGCTTATTCGACTTTTTGGGGGTTCGCCAGTGAGCCGCCTAATAAGGTATCGAACGCGCCCTGGCTGCGTTTGCGTTCGAATTCGGCCAAACTTAAATTCAACCACTGTTCGCTTTCCAGGCCGAGTAACACCTGGTCGGTAGCATCGACCATTTCATCCAGATGGTGGGTGACCAGAATCACCGTACTGCCCTGCTCGCGCTGAATATCACGCACCCACTTCAAGCCCTCCTGGCGCAAGGCCGGATCGAGCGAAGAAAAAGGTTCATCGAGTAACAGCACCGGCTTACGCTGCAAAAACACCCGCGCCAGAGCAACACGTTGCTGCTGGCCACCACTGAGTTGATCCGGGCGTCTGGCCAGCAAGGTTTGCAGTTCAAAGCGTTGCGCCGCCTGTTCCAGATAGGCCTGCTGCGAATCGGTTAAGCGGCCGCTGGGGTTTATACCCAAGGCCAGATTCAGCTCGACGCTGAGGTGATCGAAGAGATTATTGGCCTGGAACAGCACACCAAAAGGACGTTGTGCCACCGGCGTATCCACTAAGCTGTGGCCTTGCCATAAGACGTCACCACTGGTGGGTTGGTGCAAGCCACACAGCAGATTCAACAGCGTCGATTTACCCAAACCACTGGCACCAATAACGGCCATCAGTGAGCCCGCTGACAACTGAAAATCCCAGTGAAAACGACTGTCACCCAAGCGGGCATTTAAGCGTCTGACTTCAAGCACGACGGCCTCCCCGAGCCCATTCGGCCAACAACAACAGCGCCGCACACAACACCAGCAACAGCATCATCAGTTGCGCTGCCAGCGTCATTTGGTAACTGCCCATGGATTGATAAATCAACAATGGCAGGGTTATAAAATCGACCTGCCCCACCAGCGCTGCCACGCCCATATCGCCCAAGCTGAGCACAGCGGCCAGCGCTAATGCCCAGAGCACCACCGGGCGCAGCAAGGGCCAGTAAATCAAGCGCACGGTTGTTACCGTCGACAAACCCAGCACCCGGGTTAAACGCTGATATTGCTGCTGCGCGGCCAAGGCTCTGGCGCGCAGCGGCTGAATAATCAGCGGCATCGCCATCAGTGCATTGATCCAGATAATCAGCGGCCAGGTCGCCTGTTTGGCCCAGCCCAGGCGCAGACACAGCAAAAACAACCCGGTGGTCAGCACCATGGCAGGAATCACCAAAACACCAAAGTTCAGCCAGCGCGAACGATCTTTGCCGCGCACCGGCATACAACGAGTCAAGGCTAATGCAACAGCGCAGACAGCACTGAACAAGGCGATGCCCAGACTGGTTTGCAAGGCCGGGATCAAACGCGCCGACCAATACCAATCATCACGCAGTGCCCGGCCCAGCAAGGCTAAATAAGGCGCCAGCAGCAACACCAGCAGGCTGACAATGGCCAGCCACTGAACCGCTTTCGGTCGCCGGGCAACGACACTGACCGGCAAGCGCGCTGCTTCCATATTGAGCACGCTGCCGCGCCCCAGGGCCGCAATAGCAATCAGCGCAACAGCGCCGTGAATCACTGCATAGAGCGCTGCCGCCCGGGCATCAAAGTCGTATTTCAGCGCCTGATAAACCGCCACTTCCAAATTGGTATTGGCCGGGCCGCCACCGAGGGTGAGGATGACGGTAAAGGAGCTGAAACAAAGCAAGGCTTCGAGCACAAAAACCGGACCGGAAGCGGCGCGCAGCACCGGCCATTCCAGACGGCGCCAGCGTTGCCAGGGGCTTAATCCCAACACCTGAGCGAGGCGCAATTGATGATCAGGAATCTGACTGAGGCGGTCCCATAACAGGCGAATGGCAAAGGGCAGATTCATCGCCAGATGGGCAATCAGAATGCCGTCGAGACCGTAAATACTGCCCGGCAACGCCAGCCAACCTTCACGGCCGAACAGAGCGACCACACCCAGCACCACGGCCAACACAGGCAAGACAAAGGCAAGATTCAAAAACCCGGCCAGCGCCCACTGGCCGCGAAAGGAGCGCTGTGCCAACGCCCAGGCAAAGGGCCAGGCGAGCACCACCGACAAACCGGCCGACAGCACCGCCTGATAGACGGAAAACCACAGCAAGCGACCCAGATAGGCATCAAAATACAGCGCCCAGTCGAGGCCGCGACCGGGATGAGCCACCATGCCCAGACCGGCCAAAAGCAGCGTCAGCCCAAGCAGGACTGCCCCCAGATAACGATAGGCGGACGCTGGATTCATACTTTATTGACTCGCTGCATTACGCCATTCGCGCAACCAGGCGCGGCGGTTATCGGCAACCTCGGCGCTGTCGAACATCAACGTTTTCGGTTTCACCATCTGCTCGAACGACGCCGGTGCATCAGCGCTGTCGAGCACTGGCCACATCCAGTTGGTACCCGGCAGTACATCCTGAGCCGGTTTGCTGATCAGGTAGGCGAGAAAATCGCGCGCCAGCTCCAACTGATCCGATGACGCCAAGGCAGCTGCCACTTCGATCTGGGCATAGTGACCTTCCTCAAAAATAGCCGCCTGATACTGGTCGGTGTCTTCAGCGGTGATGTGATAAGCCGGTGAGGTGGTATAGCTGAGCACCATATCGCTCTCGCCTTCCTGGAACAGCGCATAGGCTTCGCTCCAGCCCGGGGTCACCGTCACCACCTTCTTTTGCAGCTCGCGCCAGGCGTCATCGGCGTCATCGCCAAAGACAGATTTCATCCACAGCATCAGGCCCTGGCCTGGCGTAGATACGCGCGGGTCCTGGTAGATGATGGACAGATCGGAGTCGTACACCAACTCTTCCAATGAGGCCGGCACCTGGTCAACTTTGGTCTGGTCGTAAACAAAGGCGAAGTGGCCGTAGTCGTATGGCACAAAGGCATCATCGTGCCATTCGTAAGGCAGATCGAGCCCGGACAAGTCAAGGCCGTGCTCGGCCAATACGCCCAGTTCGCGGGTTTCAGCAATCAGGGCATCGTCCAGACCGAGGATGATGTCGGCGTCGCTGTTATTGCCTTCCAGACGCAGCCGGTTGAGCAAGGCAACACCGTCTTCCAGGCCGATAAACTCAACATCGCAGCCACATTCGGCTTCAAAACCGGCTTCGATTTGCGGGCCGGGGCCCCACTCGGTGTTGAAGGATTCGTAGGTGTAGATGGTCAGCGGATCAGCCACAGCCGAAGCGGTTAACAACGATAAGGCAGCGACAGGCAAGGAATTCAGTTTCATAAGGCATCCGGTTGAATTGTCGTGAGTGAACAATTACCGGCGTACAAACAGCGCGAGGCGCGTTGCCATCAAACTGTTTGCTGGGGGATAAGGTTGAAGCAGGATTGCGCAAGGCAGATCGTCTCAACTCCCTACGCCAGCATTAACTGGTTCAGGTTCGACGGGTCAGTCTCAGCCACTTCCACAAGCGGCACCCCGGCGAGAACGCGAGCCATTCTACTGATGTCGCCAGCGATGTCCAAATTCTGCAACAATGCGCCCCTTTGATCGCTGAGGATTAGGCAATGGAGCTGGCGCTTTTTCAGGCACTGGAGCAAGTGGGTGACCGACTGCCGGATGATCTGGCGGTACAACGCTGGCCAGGCGGGCTCTGCAATCGGCTGTTCCGGGTGAACACCGGCACCGGCAGTTACGCTCTGCGCATCAACCATCCTGATGTCGAGCGTCTGGGCATTGATCGTCAGCGCGAGCAACAAGTGCTGATTAGCCTGGCCGACCAGCCCTGGTCACCAACGCCGTTGTCGGTCCAGGATCAGTGGCTGCTGACACCCTGGTATGAAGGCACGGCGCCAAGCCGTGGCGAGCACACCGATCTGGCCTGGTTAACCACCGCTTTGATGGCGGTGCAAGCGGTCGAAATCAGCGGCACGCCGCTGAACATTGCCGACCAGATTCGACACCTGCACCACTACACCCATGACCTGCCGGCTGCTTTTACCGAAGCCTTATTAGCCCGCTGCGCGACCTATCATTTGCCCACGCAACTGACGCTGTGCCACCACGACTGGCACCCGGGCAATCTGGCCTTAAGTGACTCTGGTTGGGTATTACTGGATTGGGAATTCGCCGCCTTAGGCGATCCGGCGATGGATCTGGCGGCGGTGTGCAGTGGTTTTGAATTAAACGATGCTCAGAGTGCACAACTGGCCGAAGTGATGGATATCAGCAACGACCGCCTGCACCAGGCGCGAGCGATGATGACCGCGCTCGCCATCGTCTGGTACGCCGCTAACCCCGAGCTCGCCCCCGCCGGCGCACCAGACGCAGATAACTGGCTGGCGCGCTGGGGTTGAAACGGTTTAAGCCGCGTTCAGATGCGCACTGATGCGCTCAATCACCGTGGCTAAGGCGGCATCATCGATGCCCAGGTGCGTGACCAGGCGAATGCGCTGACCACCGGCAATCAACAAACCGCTTTCAGCCAGCGCCGCTTTCAGCGCATCGCCCGTCGCAGCGCTATCGAGGGTGAGAAAAGCCATATTGGTGTGGGCGACTGTGGAGTGAACGTGCGGCAAGCCCGCCAACGCCTGTGCCAGCTCAGCAGCGCGACGATGGTCATCAGCCAACCGCTCAACGTGGTGGTCCAGCGCATAATCGATGGCGGCGGCAAAGATACCGGCCTGGCGCAAGCCGCCACCAACCATCTTGCGCCAACGGCGGGCGCGCTGAATCAGCTCTTGCGAGCCCACCAGAACTGAACCCATGGGCGCACCCAGCCCCTTGGAACAACACAGGCTGACGCTGTCGAACGGCGCCGCCAGTTCGCGCAATGACTGACCCGTTGCCACCGAGGCATTAAACAAACGCGCGCCATCCAGATGCAGCGACAGCCCATAGCGATCCACCAAAGCTCGCGCTTGCTGGCTATAACCGTTCGGCAGCACCTGCCCGCCGTGCGTGTTTTCCAGCGCCAGCACACGGGTGCGGGCAAAGTGGACGTCGTCCGGCTTGATATAGGCTTCGACCTCGGCCAGATCGAGCGTGGCATCGGCCTGCACCGGCAGCGGTTGTGGCTGAATGCTGCCCAATACCGCTGCGCCGCCGGCTTCGTATTTGTAGGTGTGATACTGCTGGCCGACGATGTATTCCTCGCCACGCTGGCAATGCGCCAGCAAAGCCACCAGGTTGCTCTGAGTGCCCGACGGCAGCAACACGGCCGCGGCCTTGCCGGTCATATCCGCCAGACGCGCTTCGAGCGCATTAACGCTGGGGTCATCACCATAAACATCGTCGCCAACCTCGGCCTGAGCCATAACCTGGCGCATGGCCTCGGTGGGTCGGGTGACGGTATCGCTGCGTAGATCAATCGGGGCGGAACGGCTCGACATCTTCAAACTCCTGGCGGCTAAAACCGCATTTTACCATTGCAATTGGGCGGGCGCGCCCCACTTGAGGCAGGGCAACCTTCTCAATCTCAAGGAGACCTCATGGCTGAGATTACGTTACAAGGCAACCCCATCCACACCAGCGGCGATCTGCCGGCCAAGGGCAGCAAAGCTCCGGCTTTCAAGCTGACCAAAACCGATCTGTCTGAGCTGAGTTCTGCTGACCTCGCCAACAAGACCGTGGTCCTGAACATCTTCCCCAGCGTCGATACCCCGACTTGCGCCGCCTCCGTTCGCCATTTCAACGAGGCCATGAGCAAGTTGGATAACGTCGAAGTGCTGTGCGTGTCTGCCGACCTGCCGTTTGCGCAACAACGTTTCTGCGGCGCTGAAGGTCTGGATCGCGTAACACCGGTATCGGTGTTCCGCAGTGAAGCCTTCGGTCAGGACTATGGCGTTAAGATCGTCGACGGCCCGCTGGCCGGTCTGATGGCGCGTTCAGTCGTGGTGATCAAAAATGGTGAGGTCGTGCACACCGAGCTGGTCGCCGAAACCGCGGATGAACCGAACTACGATGCGGCCCTGAGCGCCGTCGCCTGAGCAACCTCTAGATAGCAACTTTTAGGCAGCAATTCAGGCTCAGTAAAAAGGCGCCGAATGGCGCCTTTTTTAATGCTTTAGTGATGGTGCCCGGCCGGCCCGTGCACATGGCCATGGGCGATCTCTTCAGGCTCGGCGGCACGCACTTCGATGATCTCGATATCGAAGGTCAGGGTTTTACCAGCCATCGGATGGTTGGTGTCGACATCGGCGAACTTGTGGCCAACCTTGGCCACCATCACATGACGTACGCCCTTGTCGGTCTGTACCTGAGCAACCATGCCCGGTTGCCAGCGTTTGGCACCGCGCAGATGTTTGATCGGCAGCCGCTGCATGGCATCGGGCCGGCGCTGACCATAGGCCTTTTCCGGCGCGATGGTGACGCTGAAACTGTCGCCGGCATCACGTCCTTCCAGCGCTTCCTCCAAACCACGGATGATGCCACCGTGGCCGTGCAAATAGGCATTGGGTTCGCCGCTGCGCGAACTTTCAATGTCGTTACCTTGTTCGTCGCTGACGCTGTAGTGAAACAAGACCACCTGATTCTTTTCGATCGGCATAACATTCTCCGCGCCGGTAAGGGTGCGCCATTATAGCCAGCTGTGGCGTTGACTCCAGTCGCCACTGTGGTCAACTGGTGCGATTCTTTTACCGGTCCCTGCCATGCTCCCTTTTGCCCTCTTCTATTCACTGGCGCTGGTCGTGCTTGGCCTGGCGCAACACGATCGGCTGCGCTACGGCGGTGCTGCCCTGCTGCTCTTTGTTGCCGCCCTGATTGGCTATACCGATTGGCTGTTCTTTGCCGTGGCGCTGGGCTATGTATTGCTGACCGCCTGGATGCGATTGCGCCCTGGTCCGCTGTGGCTGAACCTTGCTCGCGGTGCGCTTTGGTTGGTGATCAGCGCGCTGCTGTTTGGCCATGCCGTGCCCGGTTATCAGGGACTGGTGGTTGTGGCCGACAGCGCGCTGAAAGCCAACAGCATCGCCAGCAGCCTGTACTTCAATCACGACAAAGTATTGGTCGCCTGGTCGCTGCTGGCCTTTATGCCGCTGTTTCGCTCCAGCCTGGAAGCCCGGCCGTTACCAAACAAAATTTTAACCATCGCAGCACTCACCAGCGGCATTGCCCTGCCCTTGTTGCTGGCTTGGTCGAGCGGACTGATCGGCTGGCAACCGGCCATCCCCACCGCTTTCTGGATTTTCGCCTGTGCCAACCTGCTCAATACCTGTCTGGCGGAAGAGCTGCTGTTTAGAGGCGTCGTGCAGGGCTGGCTGCAGCGCCGTCTGGGACCCTGGCCTGCGCTGTTGCTGGCAGCAGCCTTGTTTGGCATCGCGCATCTGGCCGGAGGCTGGACTTATGTTGCAGTGGTTACGCTGGCGGGACTGGTCTACGGCCTGGCCTATTTATGGACCGGCCGTTTGCTCTGGGCGGTGCTGGTGCACTGGTTATTGAACCTCGCGCACCTGCTGTTGTTTACCTATCCGCTAACCGCCACAGCGGTGAACTAAAGCGGCGGGTCGGCCGGTGTAACCAGGTCGGTTTCCGGGCGACGCAGTGACAGCCAGGAATGCACGAAGATGGCACCCATAATGGCAATGCCACCAACAAAGGTCAGCGGCGGAATGGCTTCACTCAACACCAGCCAGACCCAGATCGGGCCGAGCAAGGTTTCGATCAACAAAAACAAACTGACCTCCGGCGCGGGCAAATAACGCGTCGCCGTCATAATCAACACCGAGGCAACCGGCATCTGCAACAAGCCCATGACCGCCAGCCAGCCGTAGCTGCTTGCCGCCAAGGTCAGCGGGTCGGAAAAAGCGACGCATAACAAAGATGTGACCAAACCACTGAGCGCCACCACCGGCATCTTGGGCAAGTTGGGCAAGCGGCGCAGCAAGGTCAGCATCAAGCCCATCAGCATTGCCAGCAATAACGCCAGGGCATCACCGCGCCATTGATCCAGACCAACGGAGCCGGCAAACACAATAAGCACACCGGACATGGCGACGATAATGGCAATCCAGGTGCGCAACGGAATCGTCTCGCGCAACAGCACCCAGGAAAACAAGGCGGCAAAAAACGACGACGACGCCAACACCACCACCGTATTGGCGACCGAGGTGTGGTTGACACTAAATACAAATAAGCCGGTGTTGATACCGTACAGCATGGTGACAATCACCGCGGCCAAACCATGCGCTGCATAGATACGAAACTGCTGAGCGCGGCCGGTGACAATAATAAAGGTCGTCATCGACACAAAGACCAGCGCACCGCGCCAGAAACCAACATCGTAGGGCGACGCGCCGACAAGACGCACCAACAAGGCATCGAAACTCAATACCAGCACGCCCAGAGCGGCAATCAAAACTCCCTTGCGATGGTCGACGATAGGCGCCGATACTGCGGTCATAAGTTCATCCTGTTTTTATTCGAGGTCACGCAGCTAAAAACATTCAGCCAAAAGCCGTTTTCAACAGCGCTTGAGTGTACGGATGTTGCGGCTGAGCAAACAGCCTGGAGGCGACACCCTGCTCCACCACCTGGCCGTCTTTCATCACCAACACTGAGTGACAGAGCGCCTTAACCACCTTCAAATCGTGGCTGATAAACAGATAAGCCAGACCGTGATCAGCCTGCAATCGCTTAAGCAACTCGATCACCTGAAACTGCACCGTGCGATCAAGCGACGAGGTGGGTTCATCGAGAATAATAAAACGCGGTCGCATCACCAAAGCCCGGGCGATGGCAATGCGCTGACGCTGGCCACCGGAAAATTCATTGGGATAACGGAAACGCAATTCAGGGTTCAGTTCGACTTCCTCGAGCGCACGTATCACTTCGCGCTCGCGTTCTTGCGGCGTGCCGATCTGATGAATATCGAGACCTTCGCGAACAATCTGCTCCACCGACAAACGCGGACTCAAACTGCCGTACGGGTCCTGAAAGACTATCTGCATGGCACGTCGGTATGGACGCAGTTCGGTGTTGCTCAACGACTGCAGATCCTGCCCATCAAAACGCACCTCGCCCTGAGCCGTATTAAGCCGCAATAAAGCACGCGCCAACGTCGATTTACCCGAACCGCTTTCGCCCACCACGCCCAGCGACTCACCTTGATGCAGCCGGAAACTGATGTCGTCGACCGCTTTTACATGATCCACAGTGCGACGCAAAATGCCGCGCTGAATAGGAAACCAGACGCGCATGGATTGGGCTTCCAGCAGCAAGGGCGCTGCTTCGTTCAAAGGTGCGGGGGCATCGCCCGGCTCGGCGGCCAATAACTTTTGGGTGTAGGGATGCTGCGGCTGATCAAACACCTGCCGGGTAGTACCGACCTCGACCAGACGCCCGCCTTCCATCACTGCCACCCGATCGGAAAAGCGATTCACCAGCGTCAGATCGTGGGTAATGAAAAGCACCGTCAAACCCAGCTCTTTTTGCAGCCGGACCAGCAGCTCCAAAATCTGTGCTTGGATGGTGACATCGAGCGCGGTGGTCGGTTCATCGGCGATCAAAAGCTCAGGATCGTTCATCAATGCCAGCGCGATCATCACCCTTTGCCGTTCACCACCGGACAACTGATGCGGATAGGCGCGCAATTTTTTCTCCGGCGATTTCAAACCGACGCGTTCCAACATCGCCAAGGCCTGTTGAACGGCCTCGCTGCGACGCACCGGCTGATGCAGTTCGAGCATTTCCACCAGCTGTTTTTCAACCGTATGCAGCGGGTTTAACGAGGTCATCGGTTCCTGAAAAATAACGCTGATTTTGCCGCCGCGTAAACGACGTAACTCGTTGTCGCTCATCGAGCGCACCGACTGCCCTTTCCATTCGATATCACCACTTAGGAAAGTCAGCGGTGGTTCCGGCAACAAACGTAAAATGGATAAAGCAGTGACGCTCTTACCCGAGCCACTTTCGCCCACCAGCGAAACCACTTCACCGGCGTTTAATTCCAGGCTGACATCGTGCACCACGGGCAAAACCTGATCGCCCTGTTTAAAGCCCAACGACAGCTGTTTCAGCGCTAACAAACTCATATCAATAGGCCTTACGCGGATCGAAGGCATCACGCACGCCTTCGCCGATAAAGATCAGCGTGGTGAGCATAAAACCAACGATAAAAAAGGCAGTAAAACCCAGCCAGGGCGCCTGAATATTAGCCTTACCCTGCGCCAACAATAATCCCAACGAAGGGGATCCCGGCGGCATACCAAAACCGAGAAAATCGAGAGAGGTTAAGATAGTGATTGAGCCTGACAGGGTGAACGGCATAAAGGTTAAAGTCGCGACCATGGCATTGGGCAGAATATGGCGAAACATCAAGCGCCCGTCGCTCATACCCATGGCACGCGCCGCCTGGACGTATTCAAAATTACGCGCGCGCAGAAACTCAGCGCGCACCACACCGACAAAACCCATCCAGCCAAACAGCAGCGTAACCAGCAACAACCAGCCGAAACCGGGCGTAACGATACTCATCAGGATAATCAGCATAAACAGCTGCGGCATGCTGCTCCAGATTTCGATAAATCGCTGCATAAACAGATCGAGCCGGCCGCCATAAAACCCCTGTACCGCTCCGGCAGCAATGCCGATAACCGCGGTGATAATGGTGACTGCAAAACCAAACAGGACGGATATGCGAAAACCGTAAAGCAGATTCGCTACGACATCGCGGCCTTTGTCGTCGGTACCCAGCCAGTTATCGCTGGTCGGCGGACTCGGTGCCGGACTGGGTAAGTCGTAATTGATGGTGTTGTAGCCGTAAGGAATGGGCGGCCACAAAATCCAACCCTTTTCAGCGATCAGTTCGCGCATATAGGGATCGCGATAATCAGCGGGCAACTCAAAGTCGCCGCCAAAATCGGTTTCCAGATAGGTCGTGGCGACCGGGAAATAAGGTTGGCCGTCGTACCAGACCAGCAAAGGTTGATCGTTGGCAACCAGTTCCGATGCCATCGACACCACAAAGACGATGCCGAAAATCCATAAACTCCACCAGGCTCGACGATTGGCTTTAAACCGCTGCCAACGCTGGCGACCGACCGGCGTCAACTGAAACCAGCTCATGAGCGCGCCTCAAAATCAATGCGTGGATCGACCAGCGTATAGGTCAGGTCACTGATGATATTCATCACCAAGCCCAGCAAGGTAAACACATAGAGGGTGGAAAACATCACCGGATAATCGCGTTGCAGGGTGGATTCGAAACCGAGCAGTCCCAATCCATCAAGTGAGAAAATGGTTTCGATTAACAGAGCACCACTGAAGAAGATGGCAATAAATGCGCTGGGAAAGCCGGCGATAATGATCAACATGGCATTGCGAAACACATGACCGTAAAGAATGCGTTTTTCCGTCGCGCCTTTGGCGCGCGCTGTCATCACATATTGCTTATGGATTTCATCAAGAAAAGAGTTTTTGGTCAGCATGGTCAGGCCGGCAAAGCCACCAATTACCATGGCGAAAATTGGCAGTGCCATATGCCAGAAATAGTCAGCGATTTTTCCCAGCAAACTGAGCTCTTCCCAGTTCGACGAGGTCAGGCCACGCAATGGAAACCAATCGAAATAGCTGCCACCGGCAAAAAGGATGATCAGCAGCACGGCAAACAGGAAAGACGGAATGGCATTGGCAGCGAAAATGACGCCCGAAGTCCAGACATCAAAAGGAGAAGAGTGTTTGACCGCCTTGCGAATACCCAAAGGAATGGAGACCAAATAGATGATCAGCGTCGACCATAGTCCCAAAGAAATGGAGACCGGCATACGTTCAACAATCAAATCAACGACGGATCCACCACGAAACAGGCTATCGCCGAAATCGAAACGCAGATAATCCCACAGCATGCTGAAATAGCGTTCGTGCAGTGGTCGATCAAACCCAAAACGCGCCTCGATGGCTTCGATGTCTTTTTCAGTCAGGCCGCGGGCACCGCGGTAGGAGGAATCTCCAGTGCGGTTGCCGCTGCCACTGCTTTGCTGATTACTGTCGGCGGTATCGCTTTGATTGTTGCCGGTAACGCGATCCAGCATAGAAGCGGTATTGCCTTCCAGTTTGGCAATCATCTGATCAACCGGACCGCCGGGAGCGACCTGGATGATCAGAAAATTGATGGTCACGATCGCCCAAAGCGTCGGAATAATCAGCAGCAGCCGGCGTACTAAATAGGCAGTCATAAAATCGGCTTACTCAACGACCGTTACGCTCCGGTAAGGTTTGCGCCGCCTGCGCATCGTACCACCAGGACGAGGCGCCCAGAGAGTAACGGGGAAGGCGCTCTGGTCGACCAAACTTGTTCCAGTAAGAGACCCAGTGCTCGCTGTTATGCCATTGTGGTACGGCGTAATAACGCCACAACAACACCCGATCGAGCGCCCGGCCATAGGCCAGCAATAACTCTTCATCCTGCTGGTTATCCATCACTCCCTGAATCAGTGCATCAATCACCGGGTCCTGGGTGCCCACCATGTTATAGCTGGAATCCAGATAGCCACTGCCCCATTGAATTCGAAGATTGTCGTTGGGGTAGGCGTAACTGAAGAAGGCGCGCGACACCATATCGAAATCACGCTCACGCAAACGATTGACATACTGAGTAGTGTCGACCGTCCTTATGGTCATATTAATACCGGCTTTGGCCAGATTTTCTTTAAAGGGAATGGCAATGCGTTCGTTATCTGGCCGATAAAGCAGCAACTCAAAACTCAGGGGTTCACCGGTTTCGACATTGACCATCTGACCATCGCGACTTTCATAGCCCGCATCACGCAACAAAGCCAATGCCTGCCTCAGTTGTGGCCGGATATTACCGCTGCCGTCGGTCTGCACGTTGCTGTAGGGCTGGGTAAAAACCTCATCGGGGATCTGCCCGCGGAATTCTTCCAGGATAGCCAGTTCTTGCTCTTGCGGCAGTCCGGTGGCCATGTATTCGGTGTTCTGAAAATAGCTGTAGGTACGATTGTAATAACCGTAGAGCAGATTAGCGTTTGTCCATTCAAAATCGAACAGCTGATTGATCGCCATTCTGACGCGGCGGTCTTCAAATACCGGACGTTGGATGTTAAAGACAAAGCCCTGCATACCGGTCGGTATTTCGTGGGGAATACTTTCCTTTATGATAAAGCCATCATCAAAGTTACTGCCGGTGTATTGAGTCGCCCACTTACGGGCAGACGATTCCGTTCGATAATCATAGTCACCCTTTTTAAAGGCCTCTAACAAAACGGTGTCGTCCAGATAATAGTCAACACGTTCTCGCTCAATGTTCAGCTGACCCCGTTGAGTGGGGTGATCGATTGCCCAGTAATCGTCGATTCGCTGATAGACAACATACTGTCCCATCTCATATTCACTGATGGTATAGGCGCCGCTGCCAAGCGGAACATCTTCAAAAGGCTCGGAGAAATCACGATCAGCGAAATCATGCTCCGGCAGAACCGGCAAAGCTGCCAGGCCAACCAGGTCCGACTTGCTTGGACCCGGCAGATCAAAACGCACCCGACGAGCGTCCAGAACCTCGACCGTTACCCCCTCATAGATGTTACGAAATTGCGGCACGCCGTCGGTCATTAAGAGATTAAACGTAAAGGCGACATCTGAGGCCTCAATCGGGCTGCCATCTTGAAAAGTCGCATCCGGATTCAAATGAAAGATGATCCAGTCGTTAGTAGCCGGATACTCCACCTGCTCGGCAATCAGTCCGTAATAGACTCCCACTTCATCACCGTTACCGACCATCAGAGAATCAAACAGATAAGAGGCAATACTCGCCGGGGTTGTGCCGCGCAGCGCAAAACGATTGAAGTTATCAAAAGTGCCACGAGCGCCGTAGGTTACTGATCCGGTTCGAGGCGCATCCGGGTTCACATAATCCCAATGCTCGAAGCCTTGCTGGTATTTGGGCTCGCCACGCTCGGCGATGTAATAGGAGACGGTAACGTCTTCCTCAGCAAGCGCCGGAAACGCCAGACACACAGTAACCACAGCCGCAAGACGGGCTCTCATAATGACTCCCTCACAAATTAGATGATGTGATGTTCTTATTAGGATGGCCGACGTTGTACAACCGCCGGCTTTGTCGCCGCTTGGCGTTGCGACAATGGTACGGTCGACAGCCGTCCGATACCGACGGTACAGGCGACCCAAAAACAAACCAGCATGACCTTCAACGGCCAGGGATCAACAACGGCGATGGACACTGCGAAGGTAACGGCCACCACCAGCAAGGCGGTTCGCTTGGAGCGCTTTTCGATATATCGCTCACGCTGCCAGTTGTCGATCAAGGGTCCAAACACTTTAGAAGATAACAACCAGCGGTGGAAGCGTGGCGAAGTGCGGGCAAAACAAAAGGCCGCCAGCAACATAAAGGGCGTGGTCGGCAGAACCGGCAAGACCACACCCAAGGCGCCCAGGCCGACACAGATCCAGCCGGCGGTAAAAATCATCCAACGAAACAACCAACG
The DNA here is from genome assembly GCF_056159245.1 of Saccharospirillum sp. ABV4_185. Taxonomy (NCBI): domain Bacteria; kingdom Pseudomonadati; phylum Pseudomonadota; class Gammaproteobacteria; order Oceanospirillales; family Saccharospirillaceae; genus Saccharospirillum; species Saccharospirillum sp. ABV4_185. The sequence goes on along the minus strand of NZ_JBSWUW010000002.1, from coordinate 125,613 downwards.
ATGCATGGACCCACTTCCTCTAAACCGCCGGTACACCGAACACTAACCAGGACTCCAACCATAGCAAAGCCCAATGACAGGCGGTACACCGGTGCTGGTAAAGCGCGCTAAAACCGGTGTAACACACTGATTTAGATAATTTTTTTAGAAAAAGCCTTGCAAAGGTCAAAACCGATGGTAAGATGCGCCCCGCTTTCGACGAAATCGCCGATCGCTTTCTGAAGGTCCCGTTCGTCTAGTGGCCTAGGACACCGCCCTTTCACGGCGGTAACAGGGGTTCGAGTCCCCTACGGGACGCCACTTCAGAATAGAATTTGCGGAAGTACTCAATAGGGTACAACCCGCCCTGCGGGAATAGCTCAGTGGTAGAGCACAACCTTGCCAAGGTTGGGGTCGCGAGTTCGAATCTCGTTTCCCGCTCCAAATTTAAAGAGACCCGGACATGTTCCGGGTTTTTTGTATGTAGCAAAAGCTCAGTGGTAGAGCACAACCTTGACCGAGGTTGGGGCCGGGCGGGCAGCCTCGCGAGCCGGTGTGCCGGCGCAGTCGAATCTCGTTTGCTGCGGCCATTGCATGGCCTTGCCCTTCGGGCTCGCTGCGCTCACGCAAAAGCCTTTACAGGCTTTAGTCCCGCTCCAAATTTAAAGAGACCCGGACATGTTCCGGGTTTTTTGTATGTAGCAAAAGCTCAGTGGTAGAGCACAACCTTGACCGAGGTTAGGGCCGGGCGGGCAGCCTCGCGAGCCGGTGTGCCGGCCACCGGAATGCCGGCCAGACGAATCTCGTTTGCTGCGGCCATTGCATGGCCTTGCCCTTCGGGCTCGCTGCGCTCACGCAAAAGCCTTGCCGGCTTTAGTCCCGCTCCAAATTATGAAAAGCAGCCTAATGGCTGCTTTTTTGTATCGGGTTTCCAGATTCCTTGGTTCTATTCCCACCCTATTCCCATCTCCGCCTGGCCTTATAAAAAGCGCTGACATCCATAAACCCCAGCTTGTGAGCCAGCTGTGAGGCAGGTAAGCCACGCAGTTGTTCAAAACAACGTCTACGCGCATCGTCCAGCAACTGAGAATAGCGCACCCCTTCATTAGCCAGTTTGCGTACCAGGGTTGAGCGGCTCATGCACAATTCCCGGGCCATTCTTGCCTGGCTGCCGTAATGAGACAGATTCTTGTCCAATAACTGCTGCACGCGGCCACTTAACGTCTGTTGCTGGGCTATCTGCGAACGCAGACTTGTTGCTCGCTGTGACAATATTTTAAATAGATAGGGGTGCTCACCTCCCTGAACCGGGGTAGCAAACACAGAACTGGGCACGATCAGGGCGTTACGGTCGGCGTTATAGCGTATCGACGTGCGGAAACAGCGCTCCACGGCAGCATGATATTCAGCTTTGGGATAAGCAAATTCGACCGCAACTAAAGGCAACGGCTGCTGGCACAGGTGACACCCCCAGTGATACAGCACCGACATGCTGCGCTCTACCGCGCATCGCGGGTATTCGATCGACGAGGAAAAACGAAAACTGAGCACCGTGCGATCACCTTCCACTTCCACCTTCCAGTGATCCGCAGGATTCACCAATAGAATGTTTTCAAGATAAGTCTCCAACACCTCGCCCAGATCGCGACAGGACTGCATTAAATAACTGGGCAGTCCTCTGGGTTCCGGGGCGACACGAGTGCCAAACTCAACGCCTATAGCCGGAAAAAAAGGACTCTCACTGGCTTGTTGCCACAGCCAGACCAGCCAGGCTTCCGGGTAACGCTTCTCAAGCAGATCGCTGATATCGGCGTTGTCCTGCAGTTGCTCAACCTGGGCAGCCAAAGGGGTATAGAGATGTCGCAGTGACGAATTATTAATGATGTTCAAGCGCAGTAGCTCTCGGGCGAGATCTACGACAGCAATGGCTGATACGCTGGGCTGAGCATCCGGTGACATATCCCTGCCTCCGTTTCTGGTGCGTCAAATTTCCGATAATCTGCGCCAGGTCAGTCAAATTAGCAATGCTCTGTTGAGACCGGTTTAACAACAATCCGAACTAATGCGAACAAGATCAAAACTTCTGACCCGCACCACTATAGAAATAGCCAGTCTCAGCCCTCCAAACCGTTCGATACGTCATGGTCAATGACTTTAAGATGAGCGCCACTGTTCATCTGGGTAGGGTTCAACAGCAATTCCCTAAGCTCAATTGGATTAAGGCTGTAATTGTCGCTATTCAACTGTTCAGTAAAATCCAGAAGCTCACGATCTTGTTTTAACGTAGTTTGCCAGTCGACCAGAATTCCTTCATTGTATTCCCGGCTGTCAAACTGGCTGTTAAAGCTGCGCTGCTGACTGGCAGTCACCTTACCATCGACAGTGTTCACCTGAGTGAGGGTTTCAGCCTGTTCCGAGAGGGTAAAATATTGATAGTTCTGGTTTTCAAAATCCACTTCATCCAGGTGGTCCAGCGGCTTAAAGTAACTGGCGTCCAACGACCACAATTGACGCTGCTCCACGCTACGATTCATTGAGTCTTTGGTAAATACTTCGCTTTGCTGTGCCAGCGACAAAGAGAATTTCTCTTCCTGATCCAGGCGGCGTGGATCAGTATTCGCTCGCTGAACCCGGCCATCAAATTCGACCGTAAAATCGGCAAGGCCGGTTAACATTTCAGCTTCGTAAGCTTTACTTCCAATGCCAAAATACTTCGTTTCTTTATCGGTCAGTTGATGCAGTGCATCGAACGCATCCAGCAACAGATCACGCTGATCACTTTGTCCTTTAGCACGCTGTACTCCGTCAAGCATCATCTGTCGATAATGAGCAACAGCAGCATCGCGACGATCAGCATCTGCACTGGCTAAAATACCGGTCTTATCCAGCGTTAGCTGCAGAACATTCCCTTGAATAACTCCCTCAATATTCCGCGAATTCTCGGTGTCGGTTACTTTCAGATTGACGCCGTTCTTATGACCCCGGTCCATCGACAGTGACAACTCGCCCAGGTGATTAAGTTCACCCAGCTTTAACTGACCCAGATCAAACTTGCCTCCCTGGAAATACTGATTCGCCAGAAGATTAAGATTTTCTGAAAAATCAGCCAGCTCCTCCTGTTCACTCTGCGACAGCTTACCTTCAACCTGGTAACTAAAATCAATGCCATGTCGCTGCACACCGCCGGTGGCACCTTCTGCTGTACCGGTGGCAGTATGCTGAGAGAACTTAAAAGTTATTAGGTCACCATCTTTGGTTTTAAACTGCAGCGCTAAAGACGCATCAACCTGAACATCATTAGCTTGAAAGGTTGCCGGGTCAATCGACTGTCGGCCACCGCTGACATCATAATACTCGTAGTTATTGACCGCCTGTCGGACCGACTGGGTTCCATTGGCAAGAAAAGCCGTCATGTTCTGCGATAAGTTATTGACCGCTCTACCGCGCTGCGTATGTTCCAGCTGATTGCTCAGTTGCGCCGTTAGCTTGTCTGGGGCATCACTCGACAGGACATGCTGATAGCTGCGTTTGACCGGAGGCTGGTAAATCCCACCCTCATCCGGCTTGATACTCTGGCTCGACAAAACCGCTATGTCGTTGCCTTGGAACGCTGAGTCCTGGATTGGAGCCGTGGGTGATGGCTGGACTCTGCCTTGAGGTGCAAAAGCGAAAGGTTGGATGGCGCTCAGGTTAGTCATAGGCTGCTCACAGAAATCCCTCTGTTAACCACCATAACGGCCTTGGCTTTAATAGCTTTAACCCAAGAGGCGCGTTTGCGCCCCTTTGAGTGAAGACCGCTTAGTGTATGCAAAGATCGCCGGCACTAGCCAACAAGTTCAAAGCGATAAGTTATATCAGCTGACTTAACCAAAGAGCCTAAGACAGATCGTGTTCAACCCTTTCCACCTCAGCTCGCTGTGCCATTGCCATCGGATCAAGCAGGATTTCCTCCAACAAGACAGCATCGAAGGCACTGTTTTCAGTGCGCAAACGTGCCGTCAGGTCGCGGATTTCATCCAATGATTTTGACGTTGTTTTCCAGTCAGCCAGTTCACCGTCGATAAACACCATTTCATCACGCTTGCTGTCGAAATGCTGAGTCTGTACGGCTTCAATCTGGCCGTCTCTCAGTCCAATGTGATTACGCACCTGGCCGTGCTCTTGCAAGCTAACGTAGTTGTAATTCTGCTTTTCGAGATCAACTCTATCCATGTAAGGCAGGGGTTCGAAATAGGTAGATTTCAAGGTCCAGTCTTGGATCTGATCGATCTCTCTTGCCTGCGAGCCGTAGGTCCGCATTTGGGTTTTCTGAGACAGAGACAAACTCATTTGCTCAACCAAGGTGCCGAATTGGGGATTAGCCACACTGCGTACAACCCGACCATCAAATTCAAATGCGAAGTCAGGCAACCCCGTCAACATAGAGGACTCATCCGCTGTCAATTCAACCGCGCTGGTGTCTGTGTCGCTATCGGCCCCATGCAATAAGTTGAACGCTTCCAACATTAAGGCTTGCTGGTCGCCACTGCCATGAGAACGCTCAACCCCATCGATGAGCATTTTTCGATAATGGTTCAGAACCGCTGCGCGCCTTTCCGGGTCTGACGAACCCAGCAAACTGAGTTTGTCGCGCGACATCTTGACGGTATCGCCATTCATCTCGATGTTGTATTCCCGGCTAACATCGTTGTCTGTCATCGACAGTTCGATACCACTGGGCCCAACACCCTCTAAAGACAACGACAGTGACGCCACCTGATCCAGTTCATCCAACTTCAGATCGGCTAATTGGGCGCCGTCGCCATTGAAGTAACTGTTGGCCAAAGCATTCAGACCTTCGGATAAGCCGGTCAGTTCAGCCATCTCCCGTTCTGAAAGTTCTCCATCCAATTCAAAACTGACCGCCAGGCTTTGATAGCCAATACCTTTTTGCGCTCCGGTATGCCCATAACCAGCTTCGAGACGAAAACTGAAGGTCAGCGTATCGCCGTCTTTGGTTTTAATACTGAGTTTGAGTGCGTCGCTATCCTGCTGGCGATCTGATTCAAAGCTAGCGACATCCAGCGGTGCAGCCCCTTCCTCCATTGTCGAATAGTGGTAGCGTGTCAGGGTTTGATCGACCGACGATTCACCATCTTTCAAAAAAGCCGCCAAATTCAACGACAGATTTTCCAGCGCCTGTTTAGGCTGGTCTCGCACCACCTGCTTGGCGAGTAAGCTGGTTAGAGAATCCGGAGAATCTTTGCTGGCCGCTGCGACGGTTTCAAGACGACGCGGAGGTCCATAGTTGCCCTGGAAAGCGTCAAATCCGCCGTTGCTGAAAACGGGAAAATCATAACGCAACGATGCCGGCCTGGAATGAACCAGCGGTTTCGTCTGAATAATAAAAGGCGCTCCCGGCCCGATTGCCATTGTCATCCGACCGTCCCTCGGTCCCACCCTTAACCACCATTATTAGCGACCATAGAACCAGGTTCTTAAGCGCCAAGGCGGACAGATGCGCTACCAACGGGCGGCAAAACCAGCAATGCTGCGGTAGGAGAATGTTTATTTTTTGATCGAAACAACCAAGGTATCGTGACAGCCAAAGTGTCGTGAGAACAGCGGCCAATAATCGGCCGCTGTAGTTAAGGGTTATTTCTGAGAGGAAACAAAGGGGTCGATCTCGCTTTCCACATCACCCGCCTGGCGACGCTTGAGCACCGTATTGATATAGGAGTCGATAGCGGCTTTCTGGCCAACATCCTTGCCCGAGGCTTCGCTTAAGTACCAGCGGTGCTCCAGCACTTCGTGGAAGATTTCGGCATCATCGAGCTTGCCTTTCATTTCATCAGGGATTGGCTGAACCGTGGGATTAAAAACTTCAGACAACCATCGATAAGCCGCCACCGGCTCCGGAATTTCGCGACCGTCAACTTCGCTTAAATGAGCTTTGTAACGGCTGAGATCATTCAGCAATCGGCGCGCCTGGTTTTCCTGCACCTGCAAACCGGTCAGGCTGTTCAGGCGGCGGCGGTGATGCCAATGCTCGACCACACGTGGCACCATCCGTACGCGCTGGCCATTATCGACGGTGGTGATTTCCATCTCTTCGACATCGAAGCCCAGATCATTCAAGCGGCGAATACGTTGCTCCATCAGATACTGATCTTCAGGATCAAAGATCTCATCCTGAGTCAGTTCCGCCCAGAGTTTGGCATAACGCTCCACCAACGCCTGAGCCAGATCAATCGGGTCCTGGCCTTTGGGTAGGGTCCCGGCCGCTTCCAGATCCATCAGCTCGCCACCAATGTTGGTTTCAGCCAGTTCCAGGTCGTATTCACGACGGCCTTCCGAGAGTTTATCGCGCATCTCGCCAGTCTCAGCATCCACCAGATAGGCCGCCATCAAACCCGCATCGCGCCGGAACAAGGTGTTCGACAATGAGCAGTCGCCCCAATAAAAGCCGGACAGATGCAAACGCACCAATAACTCGGCCAGCGCATCGAGCATCTGACTGAGTTGTTCGGCCGAAATACCCTGCTGAATAATGATGCGGTATGGCAAAGCGCCGTCGAGATAATGGGTTACCAACAGGCTGCGATTGGCCATATCGACCGGTTCACCGACCAGATCAAAACGCGCCCGAGCCTCGGCGACTTCCTCGTCCCGGTTGGTGACCAAACCGACCGCTTCGACCACCGGCAATCCCATCTCCTGCAATTCGCGCAACAGCTTGTATTCTTTGCGCGCCACTGGCGTCATCAATTCTTTCAGCGCATACACCTGATTGTTGTGGCTGATAAACCGCACCACATTGCGGTGAATACCGCGCGCCACTTCGACGAATAATTCTGGCGGCCACTGCGTCAGATGTTTGGACCAGGGATAACGCAGGTCAGTGATGTAATGGCTGGGCGAGGCGATCTGGATTTTCATCGGACACCTGTAACAAGGAAATATGACTACTATAGCGACAAAAAAGCCGGCGTCATGCCGGCTTTTTTAAGTTCGTTTTTCAGGCCCGCATCACAGACGGTTGGTGGTCTCGGCGTCGAACACGTGCAGACGGTCGACGTTAACTTCCAGAGCCACTTCTTCGCCCACCTTAGGTACTTTGTGTACGTCCATCTTGGCGAGGATTTTCTTCTCTTCGTTCGCCATCTTAATATGAACAACCACTTCGTGACCCAGGGTTTCGATGATCTCAACCTTGCCTTTCAGCGGTGCAACGTTGGTCCAGTCCTGCTCATCAGCAGAGATAATGTGCTCCGGACGAATACCAACGATGACGTTCTTACCCTTGCGCTCAGCAATGCCGTCTTTCCACTCGGCCGGGGTTTTGAACGTCAGATCCGGGTGCACCAGCTCGCTGCCATCGTCAGAGACTTTGAAAGTCAGAATGTTCATATTCGGCGTACCGATGAACTGAGCGACGAAGACGTTGTGCGGAGTGTCGTACAGATCCAACGGCGTACCGACCTGACGCAGGTTACCGTCGTGCAGTACCGCAATACGGTCGCCCATGGTCATGGCTTCAACCTGGTCGTGGGTTACGTAGACCGAGGTAATGCCCAGTCGCTTCTGCAGGTTGGCAATCTCGGCGCGCATGTGCACCCGCAACTCGGCGTCGAGGTTGGACAGCGGCTCATCGAACAGGAATACCGAAGGTTTGCGCACAATAGCGCGACCCAGAGCCACACGCTGACGCTGACCACCGGACAGAGCCTTAGGTTTGCGATCCAGCAGCGGAGTCAAGCCCAGAGTTTCGGCCGCTTCGTTAACCAAACGGTCGATTTCGTCCTTCGGCATTTTGCGCAGACGCAGACCGAAGGCGATGTTTTCAAACACAGACATGTGCGGGTACAGAGCGTAGCTCTGGAATACCATGGCCACGTCGCGGTCTTTGGGGTGGATGTTGTTAACGACGCGATCGCCGATATACAGTTTGCCGTCGGTGATTTCTTCCAGGCCAGCGATCATACGCAGGGTGGTGGATTTACCACAGCCAGAAGGGCCAACCAGAACCATGAACTCTTTGTCTTTGATTTCCAGGTTCAGGCTCTTGATGACGCTCACGTCTTCGTAGTTCTTGCCTACGTTCTCAAAAGTAATACTAGCCATCAGCTTTCACTCGTTTCTTGTCGTTATACAAGCACCGTTTCGCCTGGACGGCGAAACCCCGACTGGACCCGGCTTTCATCACCCTGGCTAACAACGCCTGGGAAGCTACCTTGCCGACCCCATTCCAGACCGGAATGTAATTTTCTTTCACCACTTTTGTGGCTGCCGATCAAACTGGGCTCATCTTGACGTAATAATACTACCAAATGCAAGCCCGGATCGTTGCCAAAGGCCGTAAAGATGCGCCGAATGCCCGTATCATGCGGCCTCAGCTTGGGCGGTTGTCGTTACCGGCCGCCTGCATCAGATAAGTCAGCGCTTCCAAAATCCGGTTTTTTACCCGCGCCGGCGGGTTCTGGTAGAAGGCCTGCCAGGCCTGACCGCGAAACTGGTTGTAATTTTCTTTCTGGGCGGGGAACTGGGCGATCCAGTTGAGGCGGACCGCGTGAGAGATAATGACATCGAGCACCACATAATCGTCGACTTCCATCGCCGGGTTAGCGCGGACAAAAGCCAGTAAGCCCAACAAGGCTTCAATGCTCAGTTGGCGATAGGCCGGGCTGGGAATCTGATCGAGCATGCGCTCCACCAACTGGGCGAACTGAGGTTCGCCGGCGGTCATCTGGTCGAGCACCCGGGCCGATTCCAACCGCGAGCGCGGGTCAAAGCGGTCACCAACGACCAGCCCCCGGCATTGCCCGAGTAACGCCCAGAGGCCAGGATGAAAGTCCTCTGGCAGGCGCGGCATAACGCCCTGCTGCTCACGCCACTGGTACCAGTTACGCGCTTCACCGAGCTCAGCCTTGCTATCGCCCTCGTCCGACACCGGATTCAACTGCGCCGGTTCAGTGCGCATTTGCAGCGATTCCTGGGCAAACAGGCGGCCGACTTCCTGCGAATAGCTGCCCAGGATGGCGCGGATGCGATGCTGGATGTCGTAGGGGCTGAGCGAGGCCAGTCGTTCAAAAGCCTGGTCTGGCTTCAGATCGTCGCTTTGCGCCAATTGCCCCATGATCAACATCGCCAGGTGACCGGGGCGCAGCGTCATCATGCCCTGAAACAGATCCGGCTCGCCGCGCATAATGGTCGACAGGATGACCAGAATCTCCTGATTCAACACCGCTTCGCGCCGATCCTGACCGCAGTTGCGGTTGATCAGCTTCAGCGTTTCTTTATTCGACAAGGGCTCACGAATGGTGCCCTGATCGGAATAGGCACGGCCAACAATAATGATGCGTTGCCGCGCCAGCACTTCGGCAACGGCGTCTTCCAAACCACCCCAGTACTTGCCGAGCACACCGGCGGCCTTGCGAATCACACTCCACAGATAAGCATCGCTGGCGCGCCGATAAACCTCTTCCAACAACACCTTAACGGTCACCCGTGGCGCGATGCCCGGGTCGAAATCGAGGCCGTTTGCTTCAGCCAGGTCGCTGAGAATATCAATCTGCTCATAGAGGTTGAGCGAAGCACGCAGACGCTGCACCTTCACTTCCAGGCTTTCAGTTGGTTCCAGTAAGCTGAGCATCGACGGTTGCAGTGGCGTGCACTGCGCCAAATCCACCTGCAACCATTGCTTGCGCACCCGGCGCGACAAGGCCATCGCCGCCGGCACTTGGTAATCATTCAGTTCTTCAATGCGCTCGACACCGACTTCGTTGAGCAGCTCATTCATCGGCCCGGTGGTGACCGCTATATCACCACACTCTCCGGCCATCAGTTCGCGAATCAACTCATAGAGCGCATCTTTGTCGGGTGCGTTGAGCATCGGCTCGGACAATAAAATCATCATCAGCGGTCGCGCTGGCTGGTCCCAGTGACGGCTGATGTAGCTGAGTTCCGCCTTGATTTTTTCGCACAACAGACGGTTATCAGAGGCCAGATAGAAGGTATCGCGGTTCTGGAATTGCGGCAGGAAAACACAGCTTTCGCCATTAAGTTCGTACAACTGAGCGGTCGACAGTGAACGCGGCCGGCGCTGGGGTCGACCGGTCAAACCCAGTTCGCGATTCTGACCGATGATGTTGAATACCCGCGCCAACTCCAGCGGCGGCAACACTCGCACCGGCTCCAGATCATCGACGGTTTCGCTGAACAAACCCGCTTGCGCCAGCGTCGAGCGAACCTGTTCGTTTTCAGCCAGCAGACCGACCACCACCGGTGTCTTATGTTTGTCACCGACACGACGGTGAGCGTTCAGTGGATCGATATCGCTGCGCTCGATATAACCACCATCAAGCAGGCAACCCAGGGTGTAGAGGGATTGCGCCCAGATCAGTGGCACATTGTTATTGGCCTGACGCGGCTGACTGCCGGGATCGGCCTTTTCGGCATCGATGCGATCAGCCGGCACAAAATACAGTTCCGGCAACAGCCACTGGCCGTTGTGTTCAACGCGCAAATCATCCAAACGCTGACGGTAATCGGCGGCCAAGTCAGCATCGCCATCGAATAACGCATTGAGATAGCAGTAGGTATAAAACAGCGGCCATTCCGATTCGATATGCTCGAAATTGCGCAGTTCGTGGGCTTCGTAGTGCAGCCGATGTGGGTCTTCAAGAACCGTCTGATGACCATCGAGCAAAAATCGCTTAAAGCCATAGCGACCGCCTAATTTGCTCAGAATACGCTCGCGGGTTTTTTTCACCAGCGATGCCTTTTCTACCGCGAACGCCGGATAACCAATAATCGACAGATCGGCGGCGTCGACTTCCTTGGACATCGACTCACGCGGCAAGAGGTTTTCCAAAGTAGTTCGGCAACGGGCAATTTCATCGGAAACCACATGGACGATACCCGCCTGGCCGCCCCCTTCGCCAAAGAGATTAACGCCGCGAATCGACTGCAACGCCGCCTTAACCATGCCAACCGAGGAGGCGTTAATCTCGACGCGGCCGTTGTTGATCTTGTTGCCGCGCTCCCAGATGCCGTAATCCGGCGTGCGATAACCCCGGCCGATATACCAGACCAGATTCTGCACGAAATTCACTTCGGCGACGGTCTGCACCAAACGCAAACCAGAACGCGTCATCCGCGCCAGCATCAGTAAATAGAGCGAGGTGGCATCAAGCTGGAGGTGGCCCCACTTGTCGTCATCAACAACCACCTGACCGGAATGGGTGGCGTACTTGGCGTGCAGCGCATCGAGCGGGTTCTGGGTGTATTTAAAGCGTTCGACCTTGTGCGCCTGACGGGTCATCGACTGCAACAGGCCACGCATCAGGCGGGTGACACAGTCGGCCAGATAGTCCGTGCGTTCAGGATCTTCGCCACTGCGCCGATAAGCCAGCCACAAGCCCCAGACGGCCTGAATGGAATAGACGTTATCGCGCACCCAGGCATCGGTGTAATCACCGTGACCGTTGACATCGGTACTGGCGGGAAACAGACCGGTGGTCGCATCCTGACGGCTCAGGATGGTGCTATCGACCGCCTCGAACCAGGCGTTCAAACTGTCAGGGCCGGGGTTGGGCATGACGGGATCGGGCATGAATGGTTGCCTAAGAAACGCGCCCGGCGAGGCCGGGCAACGTCTGGAATCGAATGGTTGTTATTGTACTAAGGCTGTTCGACAAGCCAAGCAGGTGGCCGGATCAACCGGCCAGTTCGCAGGCTTCGCGCGCCAGCTGTTCAATACGACCCCAGTCACCCTGATTCAAGGCATCGGCCGGTACCACCCAGGAGCCGCCGACACAGGCAACATTATCCAGGGCTAAATAGTCGCGGAAGTCCTTAACCGAAATGCCACCGGTCGGGCAGAAGCGCACGTCCGGGAAAGGACCGGCAAAGGCTTTAAGCGCCGACACGCCACCCGACGCCGCCGCCGGGAAGAATTTGAAATGGGTGTAACCGAGTTCCATGCCCTGCATCATTTCCGACACACTGGCAACCGCCGGCAAAAACGGCATGGACGCCTGCAAACCAGCATCCAGCAAACGCGGTGTAGCGCCCGGGCTGATGGCGAAATCAGCACCGACGTCTTCGAGTTGTTTCAGTTGCTCAACCCGGGTCACGGTGCCAGCGCCGACAATAACGCCCTCGACTTTTTTCATTTCGGCAATGACATCGATGGCCGCTTCGGTGCGCAAAGTCACCTCCAGTACTTTCAAGCCACCGGCTTTCAACGCCTCGGCCAAAGGCCGGGCATCTTCAACCCGATTAACGGCCAATACCGGCATTACCGGGTAGGCTTGTTGCAGAATCTCACTGACGGAATAGCTCATTTGCATCTCTCCAAGAAGGCGTTTGCCTCGCCTCAGTGGGCGTTGTGGCGATGGTTCAGAACGGCCGCTGCACCGAGCAGGCCGGGTTGTTTGGATACCACCACATAGGTGGGCACGTGTTCGACAAAACCACGCAGTCGCGCCTTGGCTTCAAAGCGGGAGCGGAACTGGCTGGTCTGAAAATAATCCAGGAACCGCGGCACAATGCCGCCGGCGATATAGAGTCCGCCCTTGGTGCCGAGCATCAAAGCGACATCGCCCGCGTAGGAGCCAAGGATGGCGCAGAACCGGGCCAACGCTTCCTCGCACTGGGGGTCGGCACGATCCAGAGCGCGCTGGGAAATATCCGCCGCTTTCAGGCTTTGCGGCGCCACGCCCTGACGGTCACACAGGGCCTGATAGATGTTCTCCAGCCCCATGCCAGACAGCAACCGCTCGACCGAGACGCGCTCATATTTGTTGAGCAGGAATTTAAGAATATCGATCTCGACGGCGTCGGTCGGCGCAAAGTGAGCATGGCCACCTTCGGTTTCCAAGGTCACTGGACCGGCGCTGCTGAACGCCAGTCCTGCCAGACCCAGGCCGGTACCCGGACCCGTCACCGCCATCGGCCAACCGGGAACCGCTTCGCCGGGACCCACCTTAACCACGCCGTCTTCACCCAGATGTGGAATGGAATTAGCCAAAGCGTTGTAATCGTTAATGAACTTAAGCGACGCCAGACCAATGTCCGCCTGCAATTCGCGCACACTGAACGACCAGGTGTGGTTGGTCATGGTGATGCGGTCTTGATCGGTCGGACAGGCAATGGCCATCACCGCGTGTTCAGGGCGCTCATAATCGGCCGCCGGGCCTGCCAGATAAGCGCGAATGGCATCGGCAATGGTGTCGTACTCGGCGCCATTTAAAGCCGCAACAGCGACCAGATCCTGCTCACTGAGTTGCGGGCCTTTTGCCGGGTCGAAACTCAGCAGCGGTGCCAGGGCAAAGCGGGCGTTGGTGCCGCCGATATCGGCGATCAAACCGTATTGGGCCATGCTCAGTCCTCGAAATCTTCAAAGCGGAAGATGGTGGCACCCTCTTCGGCGGTATTTACCGCAGCCCGCATCGGCGCGAACAGTTCGCGACCGACACCAAACTGGTTGTCTTTCAAATCAGCGATAACCGGTGTGCGCTGCGCCCATTGCTGAGCATCGACGCGGACTTCGACGGTACCGGCATCGGCGTCCAGACGAATGATGTCGCCGGCTTTCACCTTCGCCAGCGGACCACCTTCGCTCGCCTCGGGCGACATATGAATCGCCGCCGGGACCTTACCGGAGGCACCGCTCATACGGCCATCGGTCACCAACGCAACCTTGTGGCCGCGATCAAGCAAGACGCCCAGCGGCGGCGTCAATTTATGCAACTCGGGCATACCGTTGGCTTTCGGGCCCTGGAAGCGAACCACCACAACGCAATCACGATCCAGCTCGCCGGCTTTAAAGGCTTCCTGCAAATCGTGCTGGCTTTCGAATACCACGGCCGGGCCTTCAATAATGCGGTGCTCGGGACTGACCGCCGACACCTTGATCACACCGGTACCCAGGTTGCCCTTCAATACCTGCAGGCCGCCTTGTGGGCTAAACGGATTGCTGGCCGGACGCACGATGTCTTCATCCAGCGATTGGGTCGTGCCAGGACGGAATTCCACTTCGTCACCGTCCATAAACGGCTCCTGAGTGTAACCATCCAAGCCAGTGCCGAAGATGGTTTTCACATCAGCATGCAATAGACCATCACCGAGCAATTCGCCCATCACATAACCCAGACCACCGGCGGCATGGAAGTGGTTCACGTCGGCCATGCCATTGGGGTAGACATGCGCCAGCGTCGGCACAACCTTGGACAGATCGGAAAAATCTTCCCACTTCAAAATGATGCCGGCGGCGCGCGCCATGGCAATCATATGGATGGTCAGGTTGGTGGAGCCACCGGTGGATAGCAGACCGACCATGCCATTCACAAAGGCTTTTTCGTCAAGCACTTCGGCAATCGGAGTGTACTGGCCGTTCTGTTTGGTCAGACGAATCGCCTGCTGGGCAGCCTCCCGCGTCAGCGCATCGCGCATTGGCGTTTCCGGGTTCACGAAGCTCGAACCCGGCAGATGCAGACCCATAAATTCCATCAGCATCTGGTTGGAATTCGCAGTGCCGTAAAAAGTACAGGTACCGGCGCTGTGGTAGGAATCAGACTCGGCCTGCAACAGCTCATCGCGGCCGACTTTGCCCTGAGCATATTCCTGACGCACCCGGGCTTTTTCCTTGTTGGGCAGACCGGACGGCATCGGACCAGCCGGTACGAACACCGAGGGCAGATAACCAAAACGCAGCGCGCCGATCACCAGACCGGGCACGATCTTGTCGCACACACCCAAGTAGAGCGCGGCATCGAACATGTTGTGCGACAGCGCCACACCGGTCGCCATGGCAATGGTGTCGCGGCTGAACAGGCTCAGCTCCATGCCCGGCTGACCCTGGGTCACGCCGTCGCACATGGCCGGCACGCCACCGGCGACCTGGGCGGTACAACCCATTTCACGTGCGGCCTGCTTGATGATGTTGGGGAAACGCTCGTACGGATGGTGGGCGCTCAACATATCGTTGTAGGCGGTGACGATGCCCAGGTTGGCCTGGTTCATCATTTTGATGGTGTTCTTTTCATCTTCGGAGCAGGCGGCGAAGCCATGCGCCAGATTGCCGCAGCTTAACTGGCGGCGATCTGGAATGTTTTCACCAGCATCGCACATCCGCTCCAGATAGCGACGGCGCGAGGGACCGCTGCGCTCAATGATGCGGTTGGTGACGGTTTCTAAGGTGGTATTCATTGTTAACTCTACCTCTGTATTTGTTCGGGAGACGCTGGTGTCCGGGAGACGCTAACGGGAGCGGTACGCCGCCCGGACGTGAGACGCTAAAACCGCTATCCAGCGTTCGGCGTCTCCCGTTAAGCGTTCAGCGTTCAGCGTCACTCAGCCCAATAGACCGAGACTGGCGTCAGCGTTTGCTTCAGCACCGAGCGCACCGGCAGCTCCACCACCGGGCCATCGCCCAGCGCCGCCTCCAAAACCGGTTTTTTACCGGCGCCGGTTAAATGCAGCACGATCCAGTCACTGTGCAGAATTCGCTTCAGCGTCAGCGTCATACGGGCGTGCGGTGCGGTTTTCGGTACCACGCCGCAGCAATCGATGTGGTTATGCGTGTCCAGCGCCTTATTCAGCGTTTCCGCGCCGGGGAAGAAAGACGCGGTATGGCCGTCTTCACCCATGCCCAGCAAGGTCACGGTCAGTTGTTCCGGCAAGGCCGCGAGCTTTTTGTTCAGGCCGGCTTCGGCCTCGAACGGCGTAGCGTGATCGCTCTTGTGTGCAATAAAGCGCGCCGCAGCGGCGTTATTTTGCAACAAGTGAGTGCGCACCAACTTTTCGTTGCTGTCGTCGTCACTGGGATCGACCCAGCGCTCATCGACCAACGTGATGGTTACCTTGGACCAATCCAGGTCGGCCACACTTAATGCCTTAAACAGATCCACCGGCGTGCGACCACCGGAAACCGCCAAACCCGCCTCGCCGGTATCGGCGATGGCCGCAGCCAATCGCTCAATAATTTCACCGGCCAATTGTTCAGTCAGCGCTTCGCGGCTGTCGAAATCGAGTTGTTGCATTGGGTTATCCTTCGGCTATCTGGGAGACGCGAAACGGAAGCGGTACGCCGCCCGGACGCTAAACGCTGGTTTGCGGTTATAGCGTCTACCGTTTCCCGTCAAGCGTTCAGCGTCATCAGTTGCTTTCATGCCAACTACGGCCATCACGCGCCACCAGTTCGAAGGCCGCTTGCGGACCCCAACTGCCGGCCGGGTAGCTGTGCGGTGCGACCGTAGATTGCTTCCAACCATCGAGAATGGCATCGGCCCAAACCCAGGCAGCTTCGACTTCATCGCGGTGCACGAACAGAGTGGAATTACCGCGAATGACATCGAGAATCAGACGTTCATAAGCTTCCGGCACGCGTGAGTCAGCAATGTGATCGGGCATGGTCAGGTTCAGCGTCACCGGCGTGACCTGCATGCCTTCGCCCAGACCGGGCAGCTTGTTCATCATATTCAGCTGAATGGATTCTTCCGGTTGCAGACGAATCACCAGCTTGTTGGACGCCAGGTTAGAACCTTCCGGGAAGATGGAATGTGGCACGTCTTTAAACTGAATAACGATCTCACTGTAGCGCGCCGGCAGTCGCTTACCCGTGCGCAAATAAAACGGCACACCGCGCCAGCGCCAGTTGTGAATATCGGCGCGAATAGCAACGAACGTCTCGGTCTGCGAATTGGGCTTGCCGCCCTCTTCTTCTTTATAACCCGGTACCGCCTTACCGCCGACATTACCGGCCGCGTACTGCGCACGAACGGTGTTGCGGCGTACTTTATCGAGACTCATGGTCTGCAAGGATTTCAGTACTTTTAATTTCTCAGCACGAACCGCATCGGCATCGAGCGACACCGGCACACCCATAGCCACGAGACACAATAATTGCAGCAGGTGGTTCTGAATCATGTCGCGCAATGCGCCGGAATCGTCGTAATAACCCCAGCGGCCTTCGACGCCGACGGTTTCGGCGACGGTGATCTGCACGTTGTCGATATGAGCGTTGGTCCAAACCGGCTCGAACAAGGCATTGGCAAAACGCACAGCCAGCAGGTTCTGAACCGTCTCTTTACCCAGATAATGGTCGATGCGATAGATATTGTTCTCGGCAAAAATTTCCGACACCCCATCGTTGATCACCTTCGATGACGCCAGACTTTTGCCGATGGGTTTTTCCAGCACCACCCGACTGCTGCTGTTCACCAGACCGGCTTCGTTCAGATTACGGCTGATCTCACCGAAAAAGTCCGGCGCGGTGGACAGGTAATACACGGTATCCTGGCAACTGAAATCCTGATCCAGTTCGGCCGCCAGATTTTTAAATGTTTCCGGTTCGCGCGCATTCACAGCCACATAAGTCAGGCGCTTGGAAAACCGTTCCCAGACGGCTTCATCCCACTGGGCGCGATCGACAAATTGATCCAGCCCCTGCTTGACCAGATCGAGATAGCCGTCGTGGCCCAGATCGGTACGCGAAGCGCCGATCACGCGGGTGTTGTCACCCAGATAACCGGTACGATCGAGGTTGTAGAGTGCCGGCAACAGCTTGCGGATAGCCAGATCGCCGTTGCCGCCGAAGATGACGACGTTACAAGGGCTGCTGGCTGTCAGTTGATCCATAGATGACTCCGATACCTAAGGCGGTGAACTGTAGTTTTTTTCCAATTTTACGGTATTGAGGGCTTAATGTCGCCTATAATTGTAATTTTACAACAAGACATCAGACCGCCCGAACGCTGGTTACCACCGCCAGCATGCAAGGCTGTCAGCCTTTCGCTGGCCCGGGATATTCCATACAATCCGCCAGCGACTACTTAGCGACATCATCAAGGCCCAAGGCGACCATTTAAGGATAGCGCACGCATGTCATTGAACATTCTGGAACGACTCAAGTCGAACCCGAGCTGCCTGAGCAAGAGCGAACGCAAGGTCGCCCAGGTCATTCTCGAAGATCCGAACAAGGCGATTCGTTCCAGCATTGCCAGCCTGGCCAAGGCCGCCGACGTTTCTGAACCGACGGTCAACCGCTTTTGCCGCAGCCTCGACTGCACCGGCTTCCCCGACTTCAAACTGAAGCTGGCACAATGCCTGGCTACCGGTACGCCTTACGTGAATCGCAACGTCGAAGCCAGCGACAACGTCGAGGAATACTCGAGCAAAATTTTCGAGGCGACGATGAGCGCCATCTCTGACGCTAAACGCTCCATTGACCCGAACGCCCTAAGCCGTACCGTCGATGCACTGGCGCAGGCACGACGCATTGAAATCTACGGCCTGGGCGCGTCCGGCAGTGTCGCCATGGATGCCCAGCACAAATTCTTCCGCATGAACACGCCCTGCGTCGCCTACACCGACGTATTACAGCAGCGCATGGCCGCGGCCGCCACCAAACCCGGCGATGTGGTGATCATTATTTCCAACACCGGCCGCACCATAGCGCTGGTGGAAACGGCGCGCATCGCACGCGACTCTGGCGCCACTGTTATCGCCATCACCCAGCCGCATTCGCCGCTGGCCGAAGACAGCCATATTCTGCTCGGTGTCGACAGCCCGGAAAACACCGACATCTATACGCCCATGACCTCGCGCATCGTGCATTTAACGGTTATCGATGTACTGGCCACCGGCGTCATCCTCAAACACGGGCCGGAATTCCAGAGCCACCTTAAGCGGATCAAAGCTGCACTCGCCGACACTCGCTTTAAATCAGCCGAAACGGACTAAACCTTACTGAATGGCAGTTGCGGTTATCGCCTGCCTGCTTGACCCAAATCATGTAATAAAACTACAAACTGCTGTTCAATCTGGCTGATCGGTGGCAGAATGCGGCCGCTTTGTTGTATAACGATGTAAATAAGCTACAACATAACCAGACGATCAAAGTCGACAACAGGCCGGCAACGATCGCACAACAACAGCCAAGCTTAAGAGACGATGTCCGGCCCCGCCCGACCTCGACTCGCACTTCGAACGGCGGTGGCGCAAAAACCGCCTAATCACGCTTAGAGGAGCACAAAATGTCCAAGATACGCGTTGCGATTAATGGCTATGGCCGCATCGGCCGGAATGTCCTGAAAGCTCTGTACGAAGCCAAGCAGGATGGTAAGGACTACCCTATCGAAATCGTTGCCATCAACGATCTGGGCGACTCCAAGACCAATGCTCACCTGACCAAGTACGACACCGTTCACGGTCGTTTCAATGCCAAGGTCGATTACGACAACGAAGCGCTGTACGTCAACGGCGACAAGATCATCACCTGCTCTGAGCGCGACCCGGCCAACCTGCCGTGGGCCGAGCTGAAAATCGACGTGGTCTATGAGTGCACCGGTTTCTTCGCCACCAAGGCCGATGCCAGCAAGCACATCACCGCCGGCGCCAAGAAAGTCATCATCTCTGCTCCGGGCAAAGAAGTAGACGCCACCGTGGTTTATGGCGTTAACGACAGCGTGCTGACGTCAGACATGACCGTTATCTCTAACGCGTCTTGCACCACCAACTGCCTGGCACCGGTTGCCAAGGTACTGAACGACAGCGTCGGCATCGAAAGTGGTCTGATGACCACCATTCACTCCTACACCAACGACCAGCGTCTGAGCGATGTGTATCACTCCGACCTGTACCGTGCCCGCGCTGCCGCCCTGAACATGATCCCGACCAAAACCGGCGCCGCTGCGGCTACTGGCCTGGTGGTTCCGGAACTGCAGGGCAAGTTCGACGGCCTGTCCATCCGCGTACCGACCGCCAACGTCTCTCTGGTCGATCTGAGCTTCACCGCCAGCCGCGACACCAGCGTTGAAGAAATCAACAAGGTGATCGCTGACGCCATCGCCGCCGATCCGAAACTGGCGTCTGTGCTGGCTGTCAACGAAGAACCACTGGTCTCCACCGACTTCAACCACAACCCGTACAGCTCCAGCTTCGACGCGACTCAAACCCGCGTCCAGGGCCGTCTGGTTAAGGTAATGTCCTGGTATGACAACGAATGGGGCTTCTCCAACCGTATGCTGGACAACACCGTTGCCCTGATGAACGCCAAGTAAGCCCATTTATAAGAGCCCGGACCCGGTCCGGGCTTTTTTCGTTATAATGACCCGCTCATTCGGCGGCGAAGCATAACAAGAGACTCTTCATGACGATGAGACGCACCAAGATCGTAACCACCTTAGGTCCTGCGACCGATAAGCCCGGCATGCTGGAAAAGCTGATTCTGGCCGGCGCCAATGTGGTTCGACTGAATTTTTCCCACGGCAGCGCCGATGATCACAAAGGCCGCGCTAACGCGGTCCGTGAAATTGCTGCCAAGCACGGCCGTTCCGTTGCCATTTTAGGCGACCTCCAAGGCCCGAAAATTCGCATTGCCCGCTTCAAGGACACCAAGGTCCAACTCGAAGACGGTCAGGCTTTTATTCTCGATGTCGGTTTCGACAAAACCGCTGGCGACAACACTCGCGTTGGTATCGACTACCCGGCGCTGGCGCAAGACAGCAAGCCGGGCGACATCTACCTGCTCGACGATGGCCGCGTTAAGGTCAAGGTCGAGAAAGTCGAAGGCAGCGCAGTACACACCACCGTTATCCAGGGTGGTCCGCTGTCGAACAACAAAGGCATCAACAAGCTCGGTGGTGGTTTGTCCGCCAAGGCGCTCACCGACAAAGACAAAGAAGACATCAAGACCGCCGCTGAAATCGGCGTCGATTACATCGCCGTTTCCTTCCCGCGCAACGCCGAAGACATGAACGAAGCGCGCCAATTGCTGGCCGCTGCCGGTTCTACCGCTGAAGTGGTTGCCAAACTGGAACGCGCCGAAGCCACTCTCAACCACGAAACGCTCGACCAGATCATTCTGGCGTCGGATGTGGTCATGGTGGCCCGTGGTGACCTGGGTGTGGAAATTGGCGATCCGGCCTTGATCAGCGTGCAGAAGCACATCATCAAACGCGCCCGTACGCTGGATCGCGTGGTCATCACCGCCACTCAGATGATGGAATCGATGATCGACAATCCGTTCCCGACCCGGGCGGAAGTGTTCGACGTCGCCAACGCTGTGCTCGACGGTACCGATGCCGTTATGTGCTCGGCCGAAACCGCCGCCGGTGCTTACCCGGTAGAGACGGTCAAAGCCATGCATGACGTCTGTCTGGGTGCGGAAAAACACCCGCTGACGACGCAGTCGCGCCACCGTGTGAACACAGAGTTCCATCGCATCGACGAAAGCATCGCCATGTCAGTGATGTACGCTGCGAACCACCTGCGTGGTGTTAAGGCGATCATCTGCATGACCGAATCCGGTGCGACACCGCGTTGGATGTCACGCATCAGCTCCGGCATGCCGATCTATGCGATGACCCGTCACGACACCACCGCGCGCCGTGTGGCGCTGTACCGTGGTGTTGAAGCGGTGCCGTTCGACATTCACAGTGTGCCCAACGATCAGATTAATCGTCTGGCCGTGGACGAACTGAAAAAACGCGACATCGTTAAAGACGGCGACCTGGTGATCTTAAGCTACGGCGATCACGAAGGCGTTCATGGTGGCACCAACACCCTGAAGATTGTCAGTGTCGGTAATATCCTGTAAAAAGGCGCACCGATAGAATTTCAGGTAACCGACGGCAGCCACCATGGCTGCCGTTTGTGCATCTAAGGGATGAAAAAAGCGAAATTTCGCTGACTGATGTTACTTCGCCGCAGGATCCGCGCAGCCGATAAATTCGGCTAAAGTGACAGCAACGTTTTTCAACAGGCCGGTCGTCCAAAACTCAAAAAAGTGTGGCGATCGTCAACCGACTCAACTCGTTGAGGATTCAACCCAAAAGGGGAAGAGGTCTGAACTTTATGGCAAACGATATCGATCCAATTGAAACGCAGGAATGGCTCGACGCCCTGGCGTCGGTCATGCGTGAAGAAGGCACCGACCGCGCCCAATTTCTGCTCAAGCGTCTGTCCGACAACATCACTCAAAGCGGACCGGACGTTCCTTTTGCGCTGAACACCCCGTTCCGCAACACCATCAATCTGGAAGATGAACCCAAGTACCCGGGCGATAACGATATGGAGCGGAAAATCCGTGCCATGATTCGTTGGAACGCCGTCGCCATGGTGGTTCGCGCCAACAAATCCGGCGATGACCTGGGCGGCCATATTTCTTCGTTCCAGTCGTCCGCTACCCTGTACGACATGGGCTTCAACCATTTCTGGCGCGCCCCGACCGACACCCATCCGGGCGACATGGTTTACTTCCAGGGCCATATCTCGCCGGGCATCTACGCGCGTTCTTTTGTCGAAGGCCGCCTCAGTGAAGATCAGCTCGATAACTTCCGTCGCGAAGTCGATGGCAAAGGTCTGTCGTCTTACCCCCACCCCTGGCTGATGCCGGACTACTGGCAGTTCCCGACCGTTTCCATGGGTCTGGGTCCGATCCAGGCAATCTACCAGGCGCACGTTATGCGTTACCTGGAAAACCGCGGTGAAATCGAAAAAGGCGGCCGTGTCTGGGCCTTCCTCGGCGACGGTGAAACCGACGAGCCGGAATCACTGGGCGCCATCGCCCTGGCCGGTCGTGAACACCTCGACAACCTGAACTTTATCGTCAACTGCAACCTCCAGCGTCTGGACGGTCCGGTCCGTGGTAACGGCAAGATCATCCAGGAACTGGAAGGCGTGTTCCGCGGTGCCGGCTGGAACGTCATCAAAGTCGTTTGGGGTCGTCATTGGGACAAGCTGTTCGCCAAAGACTCCAAAGGCATTCTGCAGAAGCGCATGGACGAAATCGTCGACGGTGAGCTGCAAGCCTGTAAAGCCCATGGCGGCGCTTACACCCGCGAACACTTCTTCGGCAAATACCCTGAACTGGCCGAAATGGTCAAGGACATGAGCGATGACGATATCTATCGTCTGAACCGCGGTGGCCACGATCCGTACAAAGTCTTCGCGGCCTTCCAACGCGCCGTCAGCGACAACAACGGTCAGCCGACCGTTATCCTGGCGCACACCGTTAAGGGTTACGGCCTGGAAGCCGGTGAAGGCAAGAACGCCAGTCACCAGCTGAAGAAGCTCGACGTCGATGCGTTGAAAGCCTTCCGCGATACTTGCGGCGTGCCGATCTCCGACGAAGACCTGGAAGCGGGCAAAATCCCCTTCTACCGTCCGGACGAAAACAGCCCGGAAATGCAGTACATCCGTAACCACCGCAACAACCTCGGTGGCTACCTGCCGATGCGTCGTCAGGAAGCGAAAGAAAGCCTCAAAGTTCCAACACTGGAATCTTTTGAGTCTCTGACCAAAGACAGCGGCGACCGCGAGATTTCCACCACCATGTCGTTCGTGCGGATGATTTCCAACCTGCTTAAAGACAAGGAAATCGGCGATCGCATCGTGCCCATCGTGCCCGATGAAGCGCGCACCTTTGGTATGGAAGGTCTGTTCCGTCAGTACGGCATCTACTCGCCCAATGGCCAGCTCTATATCCCTCAGGATAAGGGTCAGGTCATGTGGTACAAAGAAGACGTTAAAGGTCAGATTCTGCAGGAAGGCATTAACGAATCCGGCGCCATGAGCTCCTGGATTGCCGCCGCCACTGCGTACAGCACCTACAACCGTCAGCTGATTCCGTTCTACGCCTTCTACTCCATGTTCGGCTTCCAGCGCGTTGGCGATCTGTGCTGGGCGGCGGGCGACCAACAGGCGCGCGGCTTCCTGATCGGCGCGACTTCTGGCCGCACCACCCTGAACGGCGAAGGCCTGCAGCACCAGGATGGTCACAGCCACATTCTGGCCGGCACCGTTCCGAACTGCGTGTCCTACGACTGCAGCTACGGCTACGAAGTGGTCACCATCATTCAGGATGGTATGAAGCGTATGGTTGAAGACAACGAAAACGTCTTCTACTACATCACCACCCTGAACGAGAACTACCACAACCCGGGCCTCGAACCGCAGATGGTTGAAGGCATCAAGCGCGGTATGTACTTGCTCGAAGATGGCGTCAAGAAAGGCAAGAAAGCCGTGCAACTGTTCGGCTCCGGTTCCATCATGCAGGAAGTCCGTGCCGCTGCAGAAATGCTGCGTGACGACTTCGGTGTACAAGCCGATGTCTGGGCGGTCACCAGCTACAACGAACTGACTCGCGATGGTCAGGACGTTGAGCGCTGGAACATGCTGCACCCGGAAGACAAGCCGCGAAAGGCCTACGTCACCGAGATGCTGGAAAGCCGTCGCGGCCCGATCGTTGCCGCCAGCGATTACATGAAAAACTACGCCAACCAGATCCGTCAGTGGGTTCCCCAGTCGTACCACGTTCTGGGCACCGACGGCTTTGGCCGCAGTGATTCGCGCGCCCAGCTGCGTCACTTCTTTGAGGTGAACCGTTACTGGATTGTGGTCGCCGCCCTGAAAGCGCTGGTCGAAGAAGGCAGCGTTGAAGCCAGTGAAGTCACCAAGGCGATCAAGCAATTCAAGCTGGACCCGAACAAACCCAATCCGGTCATCGCCTGAGTCGGTTGAGGAATTGAGGAGTCATCATGGCAACTGAAATTATCAAGGTACCCGACCTGGGAATGGACGCGGCGACCATCATCGAAATCAGCGTCAAGCCCGGCGATGTTATCGCCGAGGACGACACCCTGATCGTGTTGGAGTCGGACAAGGCGTCCATGGACGTACCTGCGTCCAAAGGCGGCAAGATCACAGAGATCAAAGTCAAAGAAGGCGATTCTGTCTCCGAAGGTGACGAGATTCTGTATCTGGAAGTTGAAGGCGCTGGCGACAGCCAGGCCGACGACGCTCCGGCCGAAACAGAGTCAGAGTCAAAGACAGAATCCAAAGCCGAACCAGAAGCGGCACCGGCCAGCAAAGGCGGTGGCGAAGTGCAGGCTGTCAAAGTACCGGATATTGGTATGGATTCGGCCAGCATCATCGAAGTGCACGTCAAGGTCGGCGACACCATCGCCGAAGAAGACGCACTGGTGACGCTGGAGTCCGACAAAGCCAGTATGGATGTGCCGTCTGACGTCGCTGGTGAAGTGGTCTCGGTGAAGGTTAAAGAAGGCGACGATATCTCCGAAGGCACGGTGCTGATCGAAGTCAAAACCGCCGGTGGCAGCAAAGAAACTGCGTCCAGTGGTGAATCAGCTCCGGCCGCAGCACCGTCAAGCAGCGGTGGCGAGAAGCGCGAAGTCAAGGTACCGGACATCGGTATGGACAAAGCCAGCGTCATCGAAGTGCACGTCAAAGCCGGCGATACCATTGCCGAGGAAGACACCCTGGTCACGCTGGAATCCGACAAAGCCAGCATGGACGTACCGTCCGATGCCGCTGGTGAAGTGCTGTCGGTCAAGGTGAACGTCGGCGACGACGTCTCCGAAGGCACCGTGCTGATCGAAATCAAGACCAGCGGCGGCAGTGAATCGGCTCCGGCGGCGTCTGCTCCGGCGGCCAAAGAAGAGTCCAAGCCGGCGCCGAAAGCCGCGGCTGAACCGGAAGCACCGACGCTCGCCAGCGCTCACGAAGGCGAACTGACGCAGCCGTCGAAGAAGGTTCACGCCGGCCCTGCAGTACGCAAGCTGGCGCGCGAATTCGGTGTCGATCTGGCGCTGGTTCCTGGCTCTGGTCCGAAAGGCCGCATCGTCAAAGACGACGTCGCTGCCTGGGTGAAAAAGCGCATTCAGGAACCGGGTGCCGCGACGGGCGGTTCTGGTATTCCGGCCATTCCGGATCAGGACTACAGCAAATTCGGTGAAGTGGAAATCAAAGAACTCAGCCGGATTCAGCAGATTACTGCGGCCAATATGTGGCGCAACTGGGTCAACATTCCGCATGTCACCCAGTTCGACGAAGCCGATGTCACCGATACCGAAGCTTTCCGCAACTCGCTGAAACCGGAAATGGAAAAACGCGGCGTCAAGATCAGTCCGCTGGCCTTTATCGTTAAAGCCTGCGCCGCTGCTCTGGTCGAGTTTCCGAACTTCAACGTCTCGCTGATGGCCGATGGCAAGCGTTATGTGCAGAAGCACTACGTCAACATCGGTGTCGCCGTCGACACCCCGAACGGCCTGATCGTTCCGGTGATCAAAGACGCCGACAAGAAGTCGATCTGGCAGATTGCCGAAGAGATCATCGACTTCGCCAAACGCGGTCGCGATGGCAAGGTCAAAGCCGACGAGATGAAAGGCGGCTGCTTCAGCGTCTCCAGCCTCGGCGGCCTGGGCGGCACTGCCTTTACGCCGATCGTCAACGCGCCGGAAGTGGCCATCCTGGGTGTTTCCAAAAACCAGGTAAAACCTTTCTGGACCGGCAAAGAGTTCGTACCGCGCACCTTCACACCGCTGTCGTTGTCCTACGACCACAAGGCGGTCAACGGTGCCGACGCCGCCAAGTTCACCACCTACCTGACTCAGGTACTGGCGGACGTGCGTCGATTGGTGCTCTGATCCAGCGTTTTACGCTCGACACAAAAAACCGGCCTCAGGGCCGGTTTTTTTATGGTCGAAGGTTTATTGCAACTTCGCAAAGCGACCCGGCGGCATGCCGACATGGCGACTGAAAGCGGTGCTGAAAGTACTGGCGGAACCGTAACCGACGCGCTGCGCCACCGTGGCGATGGCGCTATCCGGCCGGCGCAATAAGTCTTTGGCCAGCGACATGCGCCAGGCCAGCAGATATTCCATCGGCGGCACACCGACCGCGCGGCTGAACCGCTCAAAAAAGGCCGAACGCGATAACGCCGCCGTGGCCGCTAATTCCTCGACCGTCCAGGAGCGGGCCGGATCAGCATGCAGCGCGCGCATCGCCACTGCCAACTTGGTATCTGCCAAACCCCGCAACAAACCCACCGGTGCATTCTCCGCCGAATTGGCGCGCAGCGCTTCCACCAGTAACACCTCCACCAGATTGCCCAGTACGTGTTCTCGCCCCGGTCGTTGTGCCAATGATTCGTCCCGCACCAACTGCACCAGGGTCGCTAACCGCGATACCTCACGCACGTGCAGCAAGGTCGGCAACAGAGACACCAGCAAGGACGCATCCTGGGAACCAAACACAAAGCTGCCGCCCAGCATACGCACCTCAGCCGGCCCGTCCTGACGACCATGGCGGACTTCACCCTGAGGCGACGGCATCAATTTCGGATCGACAAAGGCAGGCTCGTCAGCGTCATAACCTGACATCACAAAACCCGGCGTCGCTGGCATCAACACAAAGTCGCCGGCGACCAGTTCAATTTCCGGCTGACCGTCCACCTGCAGCCGACAGCGCCCTTCCAGCACCGCACTGAAAGTCGGCTGTTCAAAGGCGGCGTAACGCACCGCCCAAGCACCCGCGCCACTGATGATCTTGCTGAACACGGCGCGCGGTTGCAGCAGATTGATGACTTCGGAGAGTGGATCGACCATAACCGGACTTACGCCAATTAATTGCGGACTTTGGATCGTAGCAAGTCCTGTCGCTGCTGGCTATCGTATGGCCATCCAACCAACAGAGGGCACTCAAGATGAAAACCGTACTGATTACCGGCTGCTCGTCAGGCTACGGCCTGGAAACGGCGCACTACTTTCACGACCAGGGCTGGCAGGTGATCGCCACCATGCGCACACCGCGCCCGGAGCTACTACCGCAATCGCCGCGGATGCACGTTATCGCTCTGGATGTCACCGATCCGGCCAGCATCGCCGCTGCGTTGCAGGAAGCCGGTCCCATCGATGTCCTGGTCAACAACGCCGGTCTTGGCCTGTTCGGCGCGTTTGAAGCCACGCCTATGGCCACGGTGCGCGACATTTTCGAGACCAACACCTTCGGCGTCATGGCGATGGTTCAGGCCGTTCTGCCCCAGTTTCGCGAGCGACGCAGTGGCGTGATCGTTAACGTCACCTCCAGCGCAACGCTGGCGCCCTTCCCGCTGGTGGCGGTCTACACCGCGAGTAAAACCGCCATCGAAGGCTTTACCGAATCACTGGCGCTGGAACTGGCTGAGTTCAACATCCAGGTCAAACTGGTCGAACCGGGCTACGGCCCCTCCACCCAATTTGCCGCCAACGGCGCCGAGCGCATGGCCGGTCTGGTTACCGAACCCTATGCGCCCTTTGCTGAACAGATCTTCGCCAGCTTTGGGGTTTCGTCAGTGGTTACCGAAGCCATCGATGTCGCCGAAGGCGTCTGGCGCGCCAGCACCGACACCACCAGCAAGCTGAGGTTCCCGGCCGGGCCGGATGCGGTAGCACTGGCGAAGGCAGGCTAAATAGCAGGCGTTATTACAGTCACGCATCTAAAACCGGCCCAGTGCCGGTTTTTTAATGCACTTGATTGACCAAACCCTCGTCCTGAATTACTGATTACCGTCACCAGAGCAAAGCAAATTCGTCAATTTATTGACCAACAAGAAGAAAGCCACTCTAATACGCTGCGTCACTCAGGGGCGAGTGACACGCCACTTAACAATCAAAGGAATGACTATGAAAAAGCTGTTGATCTGTTCTGTCCTACTAGCTGGCTGCTCTACTTATGCCGATGCCAGTGGGTTTTATTTAGGGGGTGGACTGGGTTGGTCCGATGTTCAATACACCGATACCCTCAAAGAAGAGGGCTTAGAGGATTTCAGTACAGACTTGGCAGGTTCAGGTCCGGCCGCATCACTGTTCGGCGGCTATCGTCTTAACCTGAATTCAAGTTTGTTCGCCGCAGTAGAGACCAACGCTCAACTATCCACGGCAAAATTCGAACAGAGTGTCGACGGCGATGAAACCTTGGTAGAGCAGACATCCAGTTTTGGTGTTGCTGCTTTAATGGGCAAGCAAGTCGGCGCTGTTGAAATCTACGGTCGAATCGGTTTTCAGTTGGCCAATTATAACTACAGCGAAACTGAAGACGGCTTCCCTGAAGAAAATATAGATTCAGATACGTCTCACTCCGGCATCCGTTTTGGTTTAGGGACGGCTCTGCCCATCGGAAACCACAGCCAACTGAGAATGGATTGGAGCCGAACACTGTACAGTGAAGAGCAGTATGACAACGACCCTCCGTCCAAAAGTGTTATGCAGCCAACGGAAACACTTTTCCAAATCGGCCTGGTCCGTCAATTCTGATCTTCTGGTTAGATAAGAGCGCTGGCAACCCAGCGCTTATTTGCTCCAAGAACTACTTCGCCGAAAGCTCATACACCCTCACAAACACTTCAGCCGTTACATCCAACGACGCCAATGTTGCTACTCTCGCCTTACCCTCGGCCGGCGCCCTATGACCATGAGGTGTCATCGCCAATAAATCCTCAATCTGCTGGGCGCTGTCGAGTTGAAACAGATAGCTGACTTCAGCTTCTTCGACCAACTGAAAACCATCCAGCACGGGTACTTTGGGCGCTTCCGATTGATCCACCTGATCGTAGAGCAGTGCACGCAATTCACGCAGATGCGCCGGTCCCGGATCGACCTGTATCAGGCGGCCGCCGGGTTTCAGTACGCGGGCAAATTCGCTGGCGACCGGAAACCCAAAAACGCACAACAACCGATCCAGGCTGGCGTTTTGAATCGGCAGGTGCGCATTGGTACCCACCACCCAGGTCTCACGCTTATCCTGTTTCGCCGCAGCCAGAACGGCATCCTTGGAAATATCGAGCCCGACCATCTTCACTGGCATCGATTCCGGCACCAGTTCAGCAAATTGACGCAGGTAATAACCTTCACCACAGCCAGCATCGAGGATAGTGAAATCGGTATCCTGCAGCGGGCTCGGGCGGCACAGCCGGGCGATTAATTCCCCCACTGACTGATAATGCCCCGTCGCCAGGAAGCGCTGGCGGGCAGCGACCATGGCCTTGGAATCACCCGGATCTTTGGAGCGTTTGTGCTGTACCGGCAGCAGGTTCACATAGCCCTGGCGAGCTTGGTCGTAACTGTGGCCCTGCGGGCAGACCCAACGTTTGTCGTGCTTGGTTAACGGCTCGCCGTCCAGCGGACAGGCCAGCTCCACAAAGGGTTCGATGGGCATGCTAACGCCTTTAAATAAGATGCCTTTTCAATGATAGCCTCTGCACGGCCCCTGGCTTGCGTTACCATGGCGAGCCGATAAATCATCAGGGTGCACTGAGGAATCAGCGATGCATATTACGGTATTTTGCGGCTCCAAACCTGGGTTGGACCCGGACTTTATTCGGTCGGCGCGCCGGCTTGGCGAACGCATGGCGCAGCGCGGTCACGACCTGGTCTATGGCGGCGCCAAGGTCGGACTGATGGGCGCTGTAGCCGATAGCGTTCTGGCCGGTGGCCGCGAGGTGATCGGCGCCATTCCCAAGGCTCTGGTCTCGAAAGAAGTCGCCCACGACGGTCTGACTCAGTTGCACGTGGTCGACACCATGCATGAACGCAAAGCCATTCTCTCTGGCGAGGCTGACGCCTTTATCGCCCTGCCCGGCGGCCCGGGCACCATGGAAGAGCTGTTCGAAGTCTGGACCTGGCGCATGTTGGGCTATCACCACAAACCCATAGCGCTGCTCAATCTCAACGGCTATTACGATCCGCTGCTGGCGATGATCGAGCGCATGATCAGCGCCGAATTTGCCTGGTCCGATCTGACCACAAGTCTGATCGTCGCCGATGACATCGATGACCTGCTCAACCGCCTGGAGGTGGCGCGATGATGCAGCGGTTTGTGACCTTCTATCAGACACTGCTCGGTTTATCGTTGCTGGTTTCATTGCTGGAAGTGTTGCTCAGCGAAGCGACGCGACCCTGGTGGGGTGTCATCGTTGCGGCCGTGCCAATGGCGCTGCATTTTACCTTACGGTTATCGTTCAAACCCCGGCCACGCAAACGATGGTTAATGCCGCAGCAGGTCTTCACCCTGGGCGGACTGGGGCTGACGGTCAACCCGGAGCTGATTGAACAACCGTCCTGGCTGGCAACGGCTCTGGCTACCGCCCTGGTGATCTGTCTGTACGTCTATCTGTTCAAGGTGTGGCGGGCGGACCCGCCGGAGCAAGAGGACTGACGCAGCGAATTAACGTAACCTTTTAACTTAACGCAACAACAGCAACGGCTTATTTGCGCGCAGCAGCATCTTCACCGTCAGGCTGCCCAGCACCAGATCGCGCAGCCGGGTGTGGCTGAACGCGCCCATCAAGGTCAGGTCGATGTCGTGCTCGGACTGATAGCGCACCAGCTCGTCACTGGGTTTGCCATCGAGTGTCACTGCGGTGACATTCAAGCCCGCTTCACGAAGTTTTAACGTCGCCGCCTGCTGCAACGCCTGGGCCGTGGCCGGATCTTCGCCGACGGTCACCAGATGCACTTCCAGGCCGGTAAACAGCGGTCGGTTGGCAAGCATGTCCAGCGCCTTGCCCGAGGCATCGCTGCCGTCGTAAGCCAGCATGACGCGCTTGGGTTCCTGGAAGTCGTTGTTCACCACCAGCACCGGCTTGTGCAGCGAGCGCAGAATGCTCTCCAGATGGCCGCCGAGATGACGGTCATCGTCGCCCCGCTCTTCGCCACGAATGCCCAACACCAGCACGCGAATATCGTCTTCCAGCTCGATCAGCGATTCGGTCAAACCACCATGACGCTGCTTCATCTCCGACTCGACCACGCCGGCCTGTTGCAGCCGGTCACGCGCCGCGTTCAACATCAATTTGCCCTGTTCCAGCATCAGGCGGCTGCGTTCGGCTTCGACGTCAGTCAGTTCCTGCATTAAGGTTTCGCGACTGCCCAGACCAATAGCACCGCTAAGATCACTCGGTACCACCGCCGGGCCCTGCTCTAAATTGTGCAGCAGCTGCACCGGCGCCTGAGTGCGGCGATGAATCCAGGCGGCGTAATCGCACACCGCAGCGCTGAACTGGGACGCGTCGATGCAGGTTAAAATTTTGCCATTCTTGTTGTTATTGTTG
This sequence comes from Saccharospirillum sp. ABV4_185, assembly GCF_056159245.1. Classification (NCBI taxonomy): domain Bacteria; kingdom Pseudomonadati; phylum Pseudomonadota; class Gammaproteobacteria; order Oceanospirillales; family Saccharospirillaceae; genus Saccharospirillum; species Saccharospirillum sp. ABV4_185. The sequence goes on along the minus strand of NZ_JBSWUW010000002.1, from coordinate 93,761 downwards.
ATGTCATTGGCCATCAGTGGGCTCCCAATACCTTGTCGATTTCATCGGGTTTGTCGTGTACGCCAAAACGGTCGACGATGGTTTCGCTGGCCTCGTTCAGACCAATCACCTCGACCTGCGCGCCTTCGCGACGGAACTTGATCACCGCTTTATCGAGCGCGCCGACCGCGGTGATGTCCCAAAAATGCGCGCGTTGCAGATCGATCACCACCCGGTCAACCGCCTCTTTGTAATCGAAGGAGGCGATAAATTTCTCCGCCGAGCTGAAAAACACCTGACCGACCACGGCATAGCGGCGGGTATCGCTGTCGGCATCGTAATCCGAACGCACGTACATAAAGTGGCCGACCTTGTTGGCAAAGAACAGGCTCGCCAACAGTACGCCGGCGAGCACACCATAGGCCAGGTTGTGGGTCCAGACCACCACCACGACGGTCACGATCATCACCAGGTTGGTCGACAGTGGCAGCCGTTTCAAATCGCGCACCGACCCCCAGTTAAAGGTACCGATGGACACCATGATCATCACCGCGACCAGCGCCGCCATGGGAATCATCGATACCCAGTCTTTCAAAAACACCACCAGCAGCAATAACACCACACCGGCGATCAGCGTCGATAAACGTCCCCGGCCGCCGGATTTCACGTTGATGACTGACTGACCAATCATGGCGCAGCCGGCCATACCGCCGAGTACACCTGCGCCCAGGTTCGCCAAACCCTGGGCCTTGCATTCACGGTTTCGGTCGCTGCTGGTATCGGTGAGATCATCGACGATGGTTGCGGTCATCAGCGATTCCAGCAAACCGACGACCGCCAGACTGGCAGAATAGGGAAAGATGATCGCCAGCGTTTCGAAATTCAGCGGCACTTGCGGCCATAAAAACACCGGCAGTGAATCCGGCAACTGGCCCAGATCACCGACGGTGCGAATGTCCAGATCCAGCCAGATCGCCACACCGGTCAAAAACAAAATAGTCACCAGTGGCGACGGAATCGTTTTGTTCAGATAGGGGAAGCCGTAAATGATGCCCAAGCCTGCGGCCGTGACCGCGTAGACATGCCAGGTCACATTAGTCAGTTCCGGTAACTGAGCCATAAAGATCAGAATCGCCAGCGCATTGACAAAGCCGGTCACTACAGAGCGTGACACAAAGCGCATCAGTGAACCCAACCGCAAATAACCGGCGATAATTTGCAGCACACCGGTTAACAAGGTGGCCGCCAGCAGATACTGCAGGCCGTGATCTTTCACCAGTGTCACCATCAGCAACGCCATAGCACCGGTGGCCGCTGAAATCATGCCCGGTCTGCCGCCGGTAATGGCGGTGATCACCGCGATACAAAAAGACGCATAAAGGCCGACTTTCGGGTCAACACCAGCGATGGTGGAGAAGGCGATGGCCTCAGGAATCAGCGCCAGCGCGACGACGATACCGGCGAGCACATCGCCACGCAGATTGCCAAACCAGTCCTGGCGGCGGGAGAGAAACAGCATGCTTACCTCATTTGGGTCGGTTAGCGCACTGCATCATAATGGTTCGGTCAATGGGTAACCGGCAGGCGCGCACGGAGCGCGCATCATAGCGGCTATGACGATGATGACAAGGCCAGGGCCTGGCCCGGTCAGTCTCTCAACCGAACGGCGGTACCACTGACGCTGACCATCATCATGCTGCCGCGATCACCGACCACTTCGTAATCGATATCAATGCCGACAATGGCGTTGGCACCCAAGGCCGCAGCCCGTTCTTCCATGTCGGCAAAGGCGGTTTCGCGCGCTTTACCCATTTCGCGCTCGTAAGCGGCCGAACGACCACCGACAATGTCGCGAATGGCGCCGAATACGTCTTTAAAAATGTTGGCACCGAGAATGGCTTCACCGACGACGATGTCGAGATAATCGACAATGGGACGGCCTTCTACGGTATTGGTGGTGGTTTTCAGCATCCTAACGTCCTTGATTATGAGTTATGAGGAATGGGCAATAAGGCGCCAGCCAGACTAGCAGAACCCACGTCAGTGGCATCGGCCATTGGTCATTTCAAACGATGACTCAAATGGACACTCAACGGATATTGCCCTGTCATAAAAAACCGCTAGGGTGGACAGTGGTCGCAAAAAACTGACCGGTCGTTCAAATGAATGGAGCCAGTTGTCGGCGCTCTTGTGGCAGCGAGTTCGGCGCAGTGTGAATACACACTCCGCTGTTGCTGGGGAGAGCCAGGGATTCTGCCAATCAACGAACTGAAACTGAGGGAATTCCATGAACAACAAACTGCCGATTCTGGCCTTGGCGACGCTGCTTGCCAGTGCCACCGCCCAGGCCGATCTGATTTTCAGCGAGTACATTGAAGGCTCGTCCAACAACAAAGCGTTGGAACTGAACAACACCGGTTCCAACGCTGTTGATCTGTCCCAGTACCGCATCGAACTCTATTCCAACGGCAATACCAGCGTGCAGAACCAGCTGACGCTCAGCGGCACGCTGGAAGCCGGTGGCTTCTACGTCATCGCCAACAGCCAGGCGACCAGCGCCATTCTCGACCAGGCCGATATCACCGCCACCGTCACCTTCTTCAACGGCAACGATGTACTGTTGCTGAAACAAAACGGCACTGTGGTCGACCGCATTGGCGAGCTGGGCAACGACGACTATTTCGGCGGTGAAGTCACCCTGGTACGCAAAGCCGGCATTACTCAGGGCGACCCTCAGTACAACACCCCCTTCGATCCCAGCATCCAATGGGACAGCTACCCGCAAGACACCTTCGCCTACCTCGGTGATGGCGACCCGGGCGATGGCGGTGGCGAACCAACGCTGGCGCAATGTGGTGATGAGATGACCGCCATCTCCGCCATCCAGGGCAATGGCAGCGAATCGCCGCTGCTTGGTCAGTCGGTGGCCATCGAAGCCATCGTCGTAGCGCAACTGCAAGCCAGCAATCAGTTGAGCGGTTTCTTTGTGCAGGAAGAAGACTTTGATACCGATAGCGACCCGACGACCTCTGAAGGGCTCTTTATCTACGCCGACACCCCGACCGTTGCCGTCGGTGACAGAGTCGTGGTTAACGGCCAGGTCGATGAATACTACGGTCTGACCCAGCTCAACCAGATTGCCGGCATCGACATCTGCGCCAGCAACCAAGCGCTGCCCAGCGCCGCCAGCCTCAGTTTGCCGCTGAATAACCGTGATCAACTCGAAGCCGTCGAAGGCATGAGCGTCGCCTTTAACCAGATGCTGACCGTGAACGAGGTTTATCAACTGGGCCGTTACGGCGAATTTATGATCGGCGATGGTCGTCGCTACATTCCCACCGAAGTGGCCGCACCCGGCGCTGCCGCTGAAGCGGTATTAGCTGCCAACGCTTTGAACTCACTGATCGTCGAAGATGGCATTTCCACCCAGAACCCGGACCCGGTCATCTTTCCGGCGCCGGAACTGTCGGCCTACAACAGCCTGCGCATCGGCGACACTCTGGCCAGCCTGAACGGCGTGATGACTTACTCCTTCAGTGCCTACAAGGTGATTCCAACTACCACGCCAGTGTTCCAGGGCACCAATCCGCGTACGCTCGAACCCACGGCCACGCCCGACGCCGATCTGCGCTTGGCCAGTTTTAACGTGCTCAACTATTTTAATGGCGATGGCATGGGCGGCGGCTTTCCAACCGAGCGCGGCGCCGAAACGCCGCTCGAACTGGAGCGTCAGCAAACCAAACTGGTTGCCGCCCTGGAAGCGCTCGACGCCGATGTCATCGGCCTGATGGAAATTGAAAACGACGGCTACAGCGCCGACAGTGCCATCGCCCAACTGACCGACGCCCTGAATGCCACCCAAAGCGCTGGCAACGACTACGACTATGTCGTCCCGGGTACCAGCCAGATTGGCAGCGATGTCATCGCCGTTGGTCTGCTGTATCGGCCGGAAGTGGTATCGCCGGTTAACCTGGCGCAAATTCTCGACAGCAACAGTTCACCGCGGGACGACGAAGGTGAACCCTTGTTTATCGACGATCTAAACCGTCCAGCTTTAGCGCAAAGCTTCGAGCACGCTGCCAGCGGCGACCGCTTTACGGTCGTGGTCAATCACTTCAAATCCAAAGGTGACGGCGACTGCGCCGACTACAACGACTGCGCCACCGGCGACGGCCAGGGCGCTTACAACATCGCCCGCACCCGCGCCGCCCAGGCCATGGCCGAATGGTTGGCCGGCAACCCCACCGGCGTGGCCGACAGCGATGTGCTGATCATGGGCGACCTCAACGCCTACTCCATGGAAGACCCCATCCAGACTCTGGCTGATGCCGGTTACGCTTCACTGAAATCCGAAGGCGATTACTCCTACGTCTTCGACGGCGCAGCAGGTAACCTCGACCACGCCCTGGCCAGCAGTTCACTGGCGGCGAAGGTGTTGAAAACCCAGGACTGGCACATCAACACCGACGAACCACTGGCGCTGGACTACAACACCAACTACAAATCGCCGGCTCAGGTGGAAAGCTTCTACGCACCGAATGCCTACCGCTCGTCAGACCACGATCCGGTGATTGTCGATGTGGCCATGAACGCGCCGCCCGTCGCCAGCTTCCGCGTGTTCAAAATTCTGTTCTGGTATCTGTTTATCAGCGACAGCGAAGATCCGGACGGCTACCTGACCCACCAGGACTGGCAGATCGGCAATCTGAGTTTCCACGGCAGCTGGAAACTGCTGTCGATTGGCCAGGTTAAACGCCAGCCCGGCAACGAGGTCACCCTGACGGTCACCGACAACAGCGGTGCCACCGACAGCCTGACGCAGCAATTGCCAAGGCACTGACTGACGACACCCAAGGGCCGCATTCGCGGCTCTTCTTTCTAGCCGCAGAATAAAACCCGTCATCCCGGCCTTGAGCCGGGATGACAGAGATCGTTCATATGGCATTAGCGTTGTCACCAACCAGCCACAACTCTCTCGTCCCGCTGTCATCCATACCCCTTAGCGCATCACCTAAACAGCGCAATACGCCTTGAATGCCTGCAAAAACGTGCTTCACTTTCAAATCAGACGATAAACCCTATGCCATTGGCCTCGTGAGGGTAAACGTTATTCTTGGTGACGAATGAGTCACCACAAAAACTCATACGTCAAATTACGTGAACGCAGGTTAGGTTACCGAGTGTTATTAAACGAGGTGGCCGTTAGGTGACGATATCACCCCGATATGTGGATTTTTCAATTAAATTCGATAGGCGTGACACCACTTACTGACAAATGGACTACGCTCATTATGCGGTGTCGACAAAATAGAGGTGCAGTGAAGGTTACAGTTTAGAGCGTTTCAGATGAGATGATCCCAGAAACCGAAGACAGTAAACCCGCATCTGAATTTCCAGTGGCGTTTGATGGTCGCTTCCTCTATGAGCGTACCGCATTGGGAAATCCACTGGTCATCATTTTTAACAGTGTAAAGCCGCCATCCGGCGACAAGATGGAACGACCCGAAGGCACTTAAAGACACACATCTTTGCAGCTGATCTTGATGGCTTAAAAGTAAACAGGATCCACATAAAGGTTACTACCATGTTAAAAAATCTGTTAGCAAAAATATCAGGTGGTAAGCAAATAACTATCGCCAAAGATGATTGGGTCAATGCTCAAGGTCAACTCGACGCATTAAATCGCTCACTCGCCATCATTGAGTTTGACTTACATGGCAATATTTTAATGGCCAATGACAACTTCTTGAACGTCTTAGGTTATTCGTTAGAGGAAGTAAAAGGCCAACACCACAGCATTTTTGTCGATAACACATACCGCAATAGCCAAGAATACAAGGATTTTTGGACTAGACTGCGTAATGGTGAATTTCAAAGTGGTGAATATTGTCGCTACACGAAAACCGGTCAGGCCGTCTGGATTGAGGCTAGCTACAACCCTATTTTTGATGCCAACAAAAAACCCTATAAAATCGTTAAATTTGCCAGTGATATCACCGCGAAGAAACAGCAAAATAGCGATTATGAAAGTCAACTAGAAGCCATATCCAAATCTCAAGCGGTCATCTCATTTAAACTGGATGGCACCATACTTTCGGCAAATGACAATTTCTTAAACGCTCTTGGCTATACGCTCAGTGAAGTGCAAGGTAAACATCATCGTTTGTTTGTCGATTCCGAATACCAAAAATCTGACGAATATCGCAACTTCTGGGACAGCCTCGCTAAGGGCGAACATTTTGTTGGTCGTTTTCCACGCGTTCATAAAAGCGGTAAAGTCATTTGGATACAAGCCAACTACAGCCCTATTAGTGACCCAAACGGTATGCCTTACAAAGTGGTGAAGTTCGCCACGGATATTACGGCTGAAGTGGAAGCTGAACAACAGCTTCAACTTACCGTTAGCCAGGTTAACTCAGCCGTTAATGCCGCGGTTAATAATGACCTTACCCAGCGAGTGGCAACGGCAGACAAATCCGACATGATGCTCAGTCTCTCAGAAGGCGTAAACTCACTGCTTGATACCATGACAGAGATTATCGTCAATATTAAAAATGCATCTGATGCTGTGTATAACGGTGCTCGTGAAATCTCCAATGGCAACACAGACCTTTCGAACCGCACTGAGCAACAAGCTTCTAGTCTGGAAGAAACAGCTTCTAGTATGGAGGAGCTAACCACGACTGTTCGCCAAAATGCCAACAATGCCAAAGAAGCTAACAACTTGGCATCCAACGCAGTAACAATCGCTCTGGATGGTGGTCACTTAATAGAAGACGTGGTGAAAACCATGGCTTCCATCAATGAATCCTCACAAAAAATTTCGGATATCATTGGCATGATCGATGGTATTGCTTTTCAAACCAATATCCTGGCACTTAACGCTGCGGTTGAGGCTGCTCGAGCGGGCGAACAAGGGCGAGGCTTTGCGGTTGTTGCATCGGAGGTAAGAACCTTAGCGCAACGCTCAGCGAATGCGGCAAAAAACATTAAAGATCTCATCTCCGAGTCAGCGGGGAAAATCAACAATGGCAATGAGCTGGTCAATAAATCCGGTGACACCATGCGAGAGGTCGTGACTGCGATCAAGCAGGTCAATGACATTATGACTGAGATCGCCAGCGCGTCTGCAGAGCAATCATCCGGGTTGGATGAAATCGATAAAGCCGTCAGCCAAATGGATGAAATGACTCAACAAAACGCTGCCCTTGTTGAAGAAGCTGCAGCGGCCTCTGAAAATCTATTAAGCCAAGCAGATTTATTAACCAAAAATGTAAACCGATTTGTACTAACCGAGAGCGACCATACTGCTCACAGCATTAAACCCACAGCGCCTACTAACGCCAACAAATCATCACCTAAACACGCTTCTGTGCACCCATTAACGTCCAACGCTATCGCGATTAACAGGCCAAGACCGTCACCGAAACCTCAACTCGATGATGACGAGGATAGTTGGGAGAATTTTTAGCCCGGTGAATACTGGCATAGATGTCATCGTATTCATCAAAGCGTCATGATGCTGTCACCCTAGCTTCATCCACCCAGCCTAGCCTTGGCCTAACTCTGCCATGGGAGACTGAGCCATGACCCAACGTCGCGTACGCGCTGTGTTCATTTCCGATATTCACCTCGCCAACCCCAACAGCCAGGTGGATTTGCTGGCCGACTTTCTCAATAACACCGACACCGACTACCTCTATCTGCTCGGCGACATCGTCGACCTGTGGAAGCTCAGTACCCGCAAGGGCCGCTGGCACAAGCATCACGAAAGCATCCTCAAACTGATTCTTGCCAAAGCCAAAAGCGGCACTGCAGTGGTCTATGTCCCCGGCAATCACGATCCGTTTTTCCGCCACTTCGCCGATACGCACCTTGGCCCGGTGCGCGTCGAACACGAAGCCATTCACACCGCCGCCAGTGGCGAACGTTATTTGCTGCTGCACGGCGACCGCTTCGACGACGACATCTACTGCGGTCACTTCTGGTGGCATATCGGCGAATGGCTGTACGAAACCGTCGTCACTCTGAACCGTCATCTGAATCGGCTGCGCGGCTTTTTCGGCAAGCCGTACTGGTCGCTGCCCGGCGCACTGAAAATGCGCTCGAAAAAAGCCCGCGCCTATATCGAAAGCTTTGAAGAAAAGGTCATCCACTACGCCCGCGAGCAAGGTGTTCAAGGCGTCGTCTGCGGCCACATTCACCAAAGCAAACTGCGCATCAACGATGGCTTCGTCTACGCCAACGACGGCGACTGGGTAGAAAGCTGCTCCGCCCTGCTGGAACACCAAGACGGCAGCCTGGAACTGCTCGAAGTGCCGCACGCCCAGACCGGTACGCACCTGCATCCGTCGCCGAGTTGGCGCGCACCCAGACGTCCGGCGGCTCACAGCTGATCGTTGCTAACAAAAAAAACGCGCCAGTCGGCGCGTTTTTTTTGTTGCTCGATAACAGCCTCAACCACTGCTGTTGGCGGAACGGTCCGAATCTTCAATCGGGGCGAAATCGGCATCGCTCAGCTTAGGCACTTCCAAGGCTTTGTAACTGGCGTCGAGACGTTTCATCGACTTGCACATCTGGTCAATGCGTTCGTCCTGAGCGTGAATGTGGTCGAGCAAGGCTTTGATGGCGTGCGCGGTCGGATCGGGCATGGAGGAGACACCATAGGCATCGAAGCCCATTTTATCCGCCAGGGCTTTTTGATCTTCACTGAACGGCAGCACTTTCTCACCATGCTGTTTAACGATACGACCGGGCACACCGACCACGGTGGCCGATTCCGGCACGGCCTTGGTCACCACCGCATTGGAACCGATGCGAGCATTGCGACCCACGGTAAACGGGCCCAGTACCTTGGCTCCGGCACCGACAATAACGCCGTCTTCCAATGTAGGGTGGCGTTTGCCTTCGTTTAGGCTGGTACCGCCTAACGTCACGCCTTGGTAGATGGTCACGTCATCGCCAATTTCGGCGGTGCCACCGATCACCACACCCATACCGTGGTCGATAAAGAAACGACGGCCAATTTTGGCGCCGGGGTGAATTTCAATGCCGGTCAACCAGCGCGACACTTGCGACATCCAACGCGCCAGCGTTTTCAGATTCCAACGCCACAGCCGATGATTCAGACGGTGCAATAACACCGCATGAAGGCCCGGGTAATTCAGCAGTACCTCAAACCAATTGCGCGCGGCCGGGTCACGGTCGAGGACGCTTTTAATGTCTTCCTTCACACCTTCAAACATGATCAACGCTTCCTCAGCGATTTTTCGACCTGGGTCAGGAAGCCACGCAAAATATTGGCCTCCACCTCATCGGGCTGGGCTCGCAGAATGAGCCGACGCACCTTATTCATCAAGGTTCGGGGGTTAGTGGGGTCGAGAAAATCGACTTCAACCAGGGTTTTTTCCCAAGCCCGGAACAGGCCTTCCAACTGATCGGCGTTGGCCGGCGGCTGATCCCACTCCACGCCCCAAGGGCCAGCCGGGCGCGGCTCCTGGTCCAGCGAGCGCATGCGCAGTTCATAGGCCAGCACCTGCACCGCCTGCGCCAGGTTCAGCGACGAATAATCCGGGTTAGCGGGAATATTCACATGATAATGACAACGCGCCAGTTCTTCGTTGGTCAGGCCGGAGCGTTCGCGGCCAAACAACAAGGCGATTTTTGAACCGGCAGGATGATCGGCAATTCGATCAGCCAGCTGGCGCGGGTCGAGCATTGGCCAGGGCAGCGAGCGCGACCGGGCCGAAGCGCCAACCACTAAGCCACAGTCGGCAATGGCGTCGTCGAGGTTATCGACCACCCGGGCGTTTTCAAGCAGATCCTGAGCGCCGGAAGAACGCGCCGTGGCTTCTTCCGACGGAAATTCTTTGGGCGACACCAGCGCTAAATCACTCAGCCCCATGGTTTTCATGGCACGGGCGGCAGCGCCGATATTGCCGGAATGGGAGGTGTGCACCAGCACCACACGAATGGCGCTGAGATCCATCTCGGATGAAGCATGATTGGAATGGGTGGCCGATTGCGGCTCGGACATGAAAAAAACTTCCCAAAGCTATTAAAGAAAGAGGCGAATGCCGCTATTATACGCGCCCTTTTTCCGGAAGGCTGCCCCGGGCGTTTGACCTCGCCGAGGTTGGCAGCTTCCAGAACGCTGTTTAACAAACCCGTCTTTGCGGAATGTCCTGACCTTGCGTCAGCCTGCTGCGCTTCAGTTCAAGCTGAGCCGCCCGGCTGATGATGCCGGGTCGGGCCGTCATATGAGTGAGAAGTAAGCCTATGCAACCGATCGTTACCATTGCCCTGCGCGCTGCCCGCGCTGCGGCCGACAAACTGAGCTACACCCTGGCCAACATCGACTCCCTGACGGCGGAAGGCGACAGCCGCGAGACGGTATTCAGCAAGGCCATCGAAGACGCCGCCTGGCGCGCCCGCAAGGCCATCCGCAAAGCCCACCAACGCCACCACATCGACTGTCTGCAAATCGGCCGCGATGAAAGCCGTGATTACGACGGCGAATCGGTCTGGCAGATCAACATCATCAGCGGCGAATCCAACTACCGCACCGGCTACCCCGGTTATCTGATCAACATCAGCTACTTCCGTGCCGACCGCATCGAAGCCGTGGCCCTGCTCGACCCGGCCAGCGGCGATGAATACGGCGCCATGCGCGGCCGTGGCGTGCAGTTGAATGAACGCCGCGTGCGCGTATCCGGTGGCAGCCTCGATAAAGCCCTGGCCGGTTTCGAAAGCCGCGATTTCGCCACCACCGCCCAATGGGCCGAGCGCGTTGCCGGTGTTCGTGTTACTGGCTGTGGCTTGCTGAGCATGGCCAATCTGGTTGCCGGTCGCTTGCAACTGGCGTTCGCCGACGATCTGAACCCGGTCGATTTCGCCGCCGCCAGCCTGTTGCTGCAGGAAGCCGGCGCGCTGTCAGGTGATCGCACAGGCGGCCCGGCCAGCATCAAAAAAGGCGAGTTGCTCGCCGCTGCACCGAAAACCTTCAAGCAATGGCTGGCGGCGCAATAAGCCCGACTGACCAAAAGTCACGACCAGCCAACCGTTCACGGAACTGACCAACGGTCATGTTATAGTCCCCTGCTTATTTAGCGGGGGACTGACCTTTGAGCGATCTGCATCTGTACGCTGGCCACCACGCCTTCGAGCACATCCAAAAACAGGGCCTGACACCTGAAGACATCCGCGTCATCCTCGGCGCGTCCGGTGGCCCAAAATGCTTTGTATTGACCCATCTGGACCGCTATCTGGTGCGCGAATGGCTACCCAAAATTCCGCATCCGGTTGATCTGGTCGGCTCGTCCATCGGCGCGCTGCGCATGACCGCCTACGCCAATAACGATCCTTTCGCAGCCATTGAACGACTGGAAGAAGGTTACCTGGAACAACGCTACACCGAGCACGCCGATGCCGATGAAATTACCGCCAAGACGCTGGATTTTATCGACAGCATGATCGGCGCCGGCGGCCTGGCCGACCTAAACCCCGAACGCCGACTGCACATCGTTACCGCCTTGTGCAAAGGCGCCACCACCGCCACCACCCCGCGCCGACAAGCGCTGGCCTTGGGCCGGGTGGCCTTGGCAAATCTGATATCCAGAAAATCCCTACCGCGCTATTTCGAGCGCGTGGTGTTCCGCAGCCACGACAGCGAACTGCCGCTGGCGCACTGGGACGATTTCACCACCCATCAGGTACCACTCAGCGCCGCCAACTTCCGCTCGGCGGTTCACGCCACCGCGGCCATCCCGGTGGTGATTCACGGCGTCGATAACCCACCGGGTGCGCCGCTGGGGCATTATCGCGATGGCGGCATGGTCGACTATCATTTCGATCTGCCGTTCAAACCCGACAACGGCATCGTGCTCTATCCGCACTTTTCCCCGGTGATGAAACCCGGCTGGTTCGACAAACCGCTGCCCTGGCGCAAGATCAGCGCCGAGCACTACAGCCACACCTTAGTGGTCACACCGAGCCCGGAATTTATCGCCCGTCTGCCTTACGGCAAGATTCCCGACCGCAAGGATTTCGAACGCCTCAGTGATAAAACGCGACTGAAATACTGGCGCGCCGTAGTCGATGAGAATCAGCGCTTGGCGGATGCCTTCGATGACTGGATCAACAGCGGCGATCTGGCGGCGGACCTGAGGCCAATCGAGGAGATTGCGCGTTAAGCCAGCAAGGGTAAGGACACCCAGGCTATATACGCCAGATAGATAAACAGCAACAGCACCCCAGCCAACCGACCAATACGCCCACGCCACACCAGCGCCCACAACAATACCGTAACCGCCAACATCACCAGCCAGTCACGATGCAACAGCTCAGTTGCCACCGTCAGCGGATGCACACCGGCGGCAATACCGACCACCGCCAGCGTATTAAACAAGCCGGAACCGAGCACGTTACCGATGGCCAGATCGTGTTCGCGTTTGCGCACCGCCGCCAAGGCCGACGCCAGTTCTGGTAATGAGGTACCGAAGGCGACTACCGTCAAACCGATAATCAGTTCACTGACACCCAGCGCTTGCGCCACTTCTACCGCGCCCCAAACCAAGGCACGCGAACTGATCAACAACAGCGCCAAGCCTAAGGATAACTCGACCCACGCCCGCCACAGCGGCATGGCGTTATCGTCGTCAGCCATCTCTTCGGCCGGTTCGCGGCTACCCCGCCAGATTGAATAAGCCATCAACAAAACAAAGACCAGCAATAGCAAAGCCGCGTCGAGACGACTCAAATAGGCGTCCAGCAATTGCCAGCCAGCCAAGAGCGTAATCCCTACCAGAATGGGCAACTCACGGCGGGCGATGGAGCGCTGCGACTGGATCGGCAAAATCAACGCCGTTACACCGACCACCAAGGCAATGTTGGTGATGTTCGAACCATATGCATTACCCAGCGCCAGACCAGGATTACCGGTCCAGGCCGAGAATGCCGACACCATCAATTCCGGCGCCGAAGTACCGAAACCGATGATGACCATACCGATCATCAGACTCGACATGCCCAGATGTTTTGCCAGCGCCGCCGCGCCATCGACAAAGCGATCGGCGCTCCAAACGAGCACGACCAGACCGGCCAGCAAAACCAGTGCAGGCAACCACATAATTCACTCCAAAAATTAACTGACGGCTAGAGACCAACCTGAACAGGACTGGCCAGATTGCGCAGCACCTTGGCGATGCTCATGGCAACGATGTAGCCGGTTTTGGGGTTGTCCGGCGACGGTGTGTTCTGCACTTCTATATGCACTTCACCGAATTCTCCGACGGCGCTGACTTCATGAATATTGCGCTCGATGGTCGGATCGACCATGACGCGAACTTCGGTGCGTTCAAAGCCCAGACCAGCCAGACTTAAGGCCGCCGACACATTCACGCTTTCAGGAAACAGCCGCGACGATTCGCGCGCATTACCCTCGAAAATACTGACCGGTTCGCGCACCGCATCCAGATCAACCACCGTCTCAGCGTAGGTGCCGCGCCAGGCGCGTACCGGTTTGCGCGTGGTCAGCCGAACCTGCTGCAATTCTCCTTCGGCCGCCGCGGCAATACGATCCAGACCAGCGATGGCCGCCGACGGTAAAATCACTCGCCGATTCGACGCCCGCGCTTGCGCCAGCAAGGCATCGTAGAGGTCCGCTTCACCCAGAGCGCCAACCGACACAACGACAAAATCTGCACCACGCCGCAAAGATTCCACGCCGTGTTCAACCACGGCCGCGTGGCCGGCAGTTTCCACCACCACATCCAAACCTTCGGCGAAAAACAGATCACGATTCTGGGTTAACAGATAAGGCCGTTTTTGCGCCGGATAACGACTGACATCGCGCACTAAAACCGCTGTGATTTCACAGCCGTCAATCGGTTTATTGTTCAGTCGCTCAATCAATTGCTGCCCGGCGGTACCCAGGCCGATGATGCCAACGTTCATACTGCACCTCCGACCTTAACGCGCACGTGATTGCCAACTGACGGCGATGTCACCGTTAACAAAGGTCTGGCAGGCCAGGCGATGACCGCTGGCAATTTCCTCGGCGGTGAGCAACTTTTCTTCCTTCTTCTTCACCGCGTCGGTGTTCTCGATGCCCTGCTCGATTTTGCATTTACAGGTGCCACAAATACCACCGCCACATTTAAACGGAATGCCGCATTGTTCACGCAAGGAGACGCGCAATAAATTGGCGTTGTCGGCGACCGATACGGTTTTGTTGTCGTTACTGATAAAAACGATGTCAAACATAACTCACCTGCTTAAGCCGTCTCGACCGACTCACCCGTCAGTTCGTGGCTGAAATTAAAGGCATCGGAATAGATGCGTTCGATCGGCATGCCATGACGCACGAATAAATCTCGCGCTGCTTTAACCATGGTCGGCGATCCGCACAGATAGGCATCGAAGCCGGAAAGATCGGCAAAGTCGGCAACAACGGCGTCCTGCACATAGCCACTACGGCCTTGCCAACTGCTATCGGGGCGCGACAACACCGGCGCGTAAATAAAGTCGTCTAACTGCTCAACCCACTGCGTCAGTTGCTGATTGAGATACAGATCCGGCTCACTGCGCACGCCCCAATAAAGCGTCATCTGTGGTCGCAGAGCGTTGTCGCACAACGACTCGATGATCGACTTGATCGGCGCCAGGCCAGTACCGCTGGCGACCAATAAAATCGGCCGGCTGATGTCGTCCGATTGCAGCCGGAAATCACCCAGCGGTAATTCCACATCGAGCGTATCGCCGACCTTATAGTGTTCGATCAGGGTGTCGGTAAAACGACCACCGGGCACCCGTCGAACGTGCAGATCAAACAACTCCGATCCCGGTGGCGATGCCATCGAAAATGACCGCGGTTCACCGTCGTCAAGCATCACATTCAGATACTGACCGGGATGAAAAATCACTTCGGCGGCCGACGGAATGCGCAGCACCAGATGCACCACGTCGTGGCACAATAATTCCAGTTGCTCGATGGTCGCTTCGTGGTAATCCGGCTGAATAAATCCTTCCGGACGTATGGTCGCGCTGATGTGCAAATCCGATTTGGCGCGCGCCTGGCACGCCAAACCGTAACCCGCTTCGGCTTCAGCTTCGGTCAGCGCAAAGGGCATTTCTTCATAGCCCACCTCGCCACTTAGCAACTTGAACCGACAGGTGCTGCAACCGCCATAGCGGCAGTCATGCGCCAGGTTGATACCGGCACGTTCGGCCGCATCCAGAATGGGCTCGTCGTCAGCGACGGTAAAACTCTCGTCGGTTTCTTCCAGCGTTATCCGGTAGCTCACCTGAGTCTCTCCTCTGTTTGCCGAACCGGCCACGCCGGGGCGTGGCGACCGGTTTTATTTTTTAATATCAGCGGCGACCAGCACTTCTTTGCCCTGGCTTGCCAGGTAATCGCTCAGTGCCTGCAAGGCGGCGACGCCGGCTTGGGTGTCCTGCTCGCCATTACCGCCACTGAGGCCAACGCCACCGACGACTTCACCGTCAACAACGATCGGAAAACCACCGACAAAAACCGCAAACTTACCTTCAAAACTCCACTGAATACCGAAGGCTTCGTTACCCGGCAGCGCCGGTCCGTTCGGTGCGGTATTGAACAGATGCGTCGAACGTTTGTGGCCGGCGGCGGTGAAGGCTTTGTTCCAGGCGATTTGCGGACCGGTGACGCGCGCGCCATCCATGCGTTCCATGGCCAGCGGAAAACCGCCTTCATCGCAGATGCAGATGGTTTCCAACACGCCAATCTCTTCGGACTTTTGCTTGGCGGCTTCAAGCATCACTTTGGCTTCGGCCAGTTCCAGACGGAAAAACGATTTCATGCTGTCTCCTGATTCGTTCAGCGACCGATGTAGACGGTCTTAACCTGAGTAAAAAATTCCAGACCGGTGCGACCGGATTCACGGAAGGTCGAGGTACTGGAGCGTTTGATACCACCGAAAGGTGCGTTCACCAGGTTGCCGGTGGTGGTGCGGTTGACCTTGACGGTGCCGGCTTCGATCTCCAGCGGGAAACGCTGGATGTAGCGGATGTCGTTGGTCACCAGAGCGGCACTCAGTCCGTATTCAGTGTTGTTGGCTTCGACAATGGCGGCGTCGTAATCAGCCACCTCCATCACGGCGATCACCGGGCCGAAAATTTCTTCACGGGCGATGGTCATCTCGCCGGTAACGTCGGCAAAAACCGCCGGGCTGACGTAGTAACCCTGGTCGTAAACACCGCCAGTCAGCTTTTCACCGCCGCACACCCATCGAGCTTCAGCTTTGCCGGCCGCGATATAACGCAGCACCGAGTCGAGCTGTTTCTGGTTCGCCAACGGGCCGACGGTGGTGCTGTCGTCCATGCCATCGCCGATGCGGATTTGCTCGATGGCGGTCACCAGCGCATCCAGGTAACGGTCTTTCACCGCCGGTGTTACCAACACCCGACTGGTGCCGGTGCAGGCCTGGCCGGTGAGTGAAAAACCACCCTGAACGGTGAGCTTCACAGCGGTGTCGATGTCGGCGTCATCGAGCACGATCAGCGGGTTTTTGCCACCGAGTTCCATCTGGGTACGGGTGGTTAAACCTGCAGCGCGATGGATGCGTTCACCCGCATCGGTGGAGCCGGTAAAGGTGATGGCGCGAATCGCCGGATGGGTGGTCAAGGCCTGACCGACGTCGCTGGCAGCACCGGTAATAAAGTTGAATACACCGGCGGGAACGCCACCGGCGACCAGAGCTTCCGCCAGACGCAAACCCACCAACGGCGTATCGGAAGAGGGTTTGAACACCACGGTGTTGCCGGTGATCAGTGCCGGGGCGATCTTGCGGGCGGGAATGGAAATCGGGAAATTCCACGGCGTAATCACGCTGACCACACCGAGCGGTTCGCGCTGGGAATAGACCAGCATCGCCGGATCATCCGATGGATAAGTCTCGCCGGTAAAAGTAGTGCCTTCGACAGCGTAAAAGCGCAGCGTCTGCGCCGAGCGCAGAATTTCCATGCGACTGTTCGACAGCAGTTTGCCTTCTTCACGAGTCAGCTCTTCGGCGAACTGTTCAACCTTGGCTTCCAGATAATCGGCCGCCTTATTCAACACCTTGGCACGCTGACCGAGCGGTGTTTTTTTCCAGCTCTCGAAGGCGCGTTCGGCCGCTTCGATAGCCGCCTTGGCATCCGCATCCAGTGACGCCTGAAAACGACCGACGACTTCTTCGCGGTTGGCCGGATTACGGCTTTCAAACTGGCAGTTGCTGACCGATGGCTGCCACTGTCCATCGATGTAATTCAGATAATCGGTCATGGTGTCTCTCCCCTTGGGAAGTCCAGATATAACCCGACCGCCCGGCTGAGATCGTCAGCCCGGTCGGGAAACATCCAACAGGATTTCAGTCATCGCAGCGGATGCCGGATGACACCACCGACCGGCCGGTAAGCCGGTGGTGGTATTTGGTATCAGCGCTTAAGCAGCCTGACCCATGTCCAGCTCAGACAACGGCAGCTCATCGGCCACGTAATCGTGGTACAGCGCCGTGGTGTAGAGCAGACGCATCTGCGCACCGATTTCACAGATCTTCAGGCAACGTTGCTGCAGCTCAACGGTGTCGGCGTGTTCCAGCACAATCTGGTAACCGCGTTCGCCGTGAATCTCGTCGGAGACGATGTGCAGGTCGAAGAATTCGACTTCTTCGTCGGTGAAGCCGTATTGCTCACGCAGCACAGGCGTCTGCTTGCGGTAGATAGAGGGCACCTGAGATTCCAGACCGACCACTAAAGCAGCGACCGCCACAACCGGATGCTCACGCATGGCGATGGCGTAGCACCAGCTTTGCAGACCACGGGTGGTCGGTGACATGTTGTCCGGATTTTCGACGCGCTCGCGCGTGGTGCCGCAGGCTTCGGCAAAACGGATCAGCAGATCGGTGTGACGATCGCCACTGATTTCCTCTTCGCTCATGTTTTGCAGCAGGAAGTCTTTGGCTTCGGTGTATTGCTCTGGGGTGTTGGCGTAGATATAAGCCAGATAGTCGGCGAACGGGCCCACATAGTGATAGTGGTTTTCGGCCCAGCGCGACAGATGGTCACGGCTCAGCTTGCCGCTGGCCCAGGCCACACTGAACGGCGCCTTGTTAGCGCTTTTGCCTTTGATCGCCTGCTCCAGAGCGGCACGGAATTCTTCACGGTTCATCAATTCAGCCATTGTTCTCACCTTTATGCCTGACGCCGTTGTGCCGCTGACGCGACCCTCGACGTGGTCGGTTGTTTTGTACTCTCTGTTTGTCTTATCTCATTGCTAATTGGTTTTTGGTATACCAAACAGCTGAGTTCAAACCTAACTTTGGTATACCATCAAGTCAAGAACGAAAATCGATTTTTTACCCCAGTCATCGTCATCGATGCCCGAATACTCTTATGAAAAGCTGATCGGTCCTTGATTCGAGTTGATATTGAAGCGAATGTTTCAACCCTCTTTTTAGCGCTGACGACCGGGCTAAACAGCGGTCGACCATGGCTCGAAATGGAATATTGGTATACCATCGCCATCCATTTTTACGCCAGTCAGCAGGACCTCTGATGCCGCCTACACCGCCCGCCGCCACAACACCCATTAATCGACGCGCCAGTCTGGCGGTGGCCCTGGGCACGCTGATCGCGGTGCTCGATCTGGGCATGGTGAATCTGGCGTTGCCGAGCATGGCGGCAGGTCTATCGATTGCCGAGTCGCAAGCGGTGTGGATATCGACCAGCTATCAGTTGGTGTGCGCTGCCAGCCTGATGCTGGCGTCAGGCTTAAGTTATGTTATCGGTCGCAAACGCCTCTATCTGGCTGGTCTGCTGTTGTTTGCTGCTGGCGCCGGCCTGGCGCTGCTGGCTGACAGTTTTGTCTGGCTGATCGTGGCGCGAATCTGGATGGGACTGGGTGGTGCAGCGCTGCTTAGCCTGGGGCCGGCGCTGTTACGCACTATTTATCCGGCCAATCGTTTAGGCCAGGCATTGGCGATCAATGCGCTGGTGGTTGCCACCGGTCTCGCTGGCGGTCCCAGCCTGGCGGGTGTGATTCTTTATCTGGCCGACTGGCCGTGGATCTTTGCGCTGAATCTGCCACTGGCGCTGACCGCGCTCTGGCTCAGCGCAACCGCTCTGACGCCGGAACCGGCCCAACGGCGGCGTTTCGATTGGCTCGGCGGGCTCTATTCGGCGCTGCTGATGGCCTGCCTGCTGCTCAGCCTGGAACGCCTCGGCCATGGCGCTGACAGCTGGATTCCTGTGTTGCTGCTGGCAACCGCCGCCCTGGCTCTGGCGCTCTTTGTGCGTCGCGAAGGGCGCGCCAGCTATCCACTGGTGCCCTTGTCGATTTTCCGACGCCGCCGTTTCAGCCTGGCCATCGTGGTGACGCTGCTGGCGTTCACCGCCCAGGGTCTGACTTTTGTCGCGCTGTCATTTCTCTATCAAAGCGATTTTCAGCACGGGCCGCTGATGGCTGCGGTGCTGTTCTCGCCCTGGCCGATTGCCTTGCTGGTGTCGGGTCCGCTGGCCGGTCGTCTGTCCGATCGGCTCAACCCGGCCGCTTTATCCACCGCCGGGCTGGCGCTGTTCGTGGTCGGTTTATTGCTGCTGTTAATCGGCGCCGTCAGCCTGCAATTGCCGCTGTTGCTGGTGGCCTCGGTGATCAGCGGTTTGGGCTATGGCTTTTTCCAGGCGCCGAACAATCATGAGGTGATGGCGCAGGTGGAGCTGTCGCTCAGCTCAACCGCCTCGGGTGTGCTGGCCACGGTACGTACGCTGGGGCAAAGCCTGGGATCGGCCAGTTTTGCGCTGGCCTGGTCGGTGTCGCCCGGTGCTATGCTGTGGCCGCTATTGCTGGCCTTGTTGATCAGTCTGGCAGCGACGCTGATCAGCCTGCGCCGGCTGCGCCACTGAACCACCGACGCTGCGTTGTGATACCATCGGCCCACTTTTGAACAACGGTGATGCCTTCCCAGCCATGAGCCTGTCCGACAACAACATCAATCTACCTTGGAGCGACAAGGATCTCGCACCGATCCGGGACAAGGTCTACTCCTACATTAAAGACGCCATTCTGCGCGGCGAATTCAAAGCCGGTGACCGTCTGGTGGAGCGTAATCTGGCGGACAAACTGAACATCAGCCGCACACCGATTCGCGAAGCGCTGTTTCGACTGGAGTCGCAAAAATTTGTCTCCACCGTGCCGCGCAAAGGCGTGGTGGTGAATGAAATTTCGCGCGATGAGATTCTCGAGGTGTTTTTAATTCTGTCATCGCTGGAATCGCTGGCGGCGCGGCTGGCGGCACAGAAAATCGATGAGCAGACCCGGGTCGAATTCGATCAGGCCATCGCCGCGCTGGCAGCCATCGAACAGCATCCAGAACAAATCAGCGATTCCGGCACCCATCTGGACATCAACCTGCAATACAACGACCTGATCGGTAAGGCGTCGAAAAACATCCGTCTGCACGAAATGCTGATGGAACTGAAAGACTACGTGCGCGCCTTCACCAACCTCAGCAGCCAGACACCCGGTCGCGCCATGGAAGCGTTGAAAGAGCATTTGAACATTCTGATCGCGGTGCGCGACGGCCAGGAAGGCCTGGCCGAAAACTACGCCCGGGTGCACGTCGAAAAAGCCCGCAACGCCTATTTAAAAGCCAGCGTCCAGGCGCAGGCCGACGCCGCAGCAGCACAACAACACAGCGCCTGATAGCAGCCGCTGCCAACCGGCAGCGGTTAATTCTGTATTAAGCCGCCGCCCGCTCTTCGAGGCGAATGCGCATCAGCGGCGAGCGCGTCAGCTGATGCAGTTCTGCCTCGGCCTCCTGCAGTGACTCGAACGACTCAAAGAACTTCACCGGTATCGAATTCACCGTACCGCCCTCGCCGGTTTCGGTGATGCGAACCCGGGCGCCGTCGGTATCGACATGAGCGATGCTGAAGGCCGTAGTGCAGCGGTCGTAGAAGTAATAATCGAAGGTTTTCAAAACCGTCAGTCCCCGTTCCGGGCTGGCATCGTATTCATTGACCTTGCTGGTCAGAACCACGTACATGCGGGCTTCCTCTGTTAGGTGTTGAAACGCCAGGGCGGCTTCAGTCCATCAACGCTCTGGTGGCATCGACCAATGCATCCAGCGCCTGCTCTACGATTTCCTGACCGGCTTCCAGACTGGCCTGGGTGGCATCACCAATGCAGCCGTTGCGGGTCATTTCGTCATAGGTGTAAAAGCCCTGAATGGGCTTGCCCGGACGCAGGTTTTCCCAGCGTTCACCGGTGCGGATGTCGCCTTTTTCCAGTTTTTCCGGACGCACCAGATGCGGCGCCAGATAGTAGGCTTCGGATACTTCGCGTTCACAGCTGTGACCGAACAACTGGGATTTAACATGACGGCCGGTGGCTTCTTTGGCCGAGGCGGTGGTCTTGGCGTAGTAGCACTCCACCTCCAGTTCCTGCGCCAGCGACGCCGCCGCCACGCCCAGCACCGGCTGGTTGCCGCCGTGACCGTTCATAAACAAAAACTTGCGGATGCCGTGCTGTTTCAGCGAATGCACCATGTCGCGCAGCAGCGCGAGCATCGTTTCCGGGCGCAGGGTGATGGTACCGGGGAAATTCATATGGTGCGGCGAAATGCCCATGGCCACCGTTGGCGCCACCAGCACATCGGGAAACAGTCGCTCAGCCAGTTTTTTGGCCATGGCTTCGGCCAGCACGCCGTCACAGCTTTCGGCCATATGCGGACCGTGTTGTTCGTGTGCGCCCACCGGAATGATGGCGATCTGCACGGTTTTCAGCGCATCCGCCACTTCCGGCCAGGTCATATCCGCCAGAACGTAGGAATTCATTGTGTAGCCTCTCACCCTTGGTCATTCACTTTTGATAATTAGGCGCCGCTGAGTTGGCGACGACTTGATCTATTTTTGGTATACCATAGACCAAAAAAGCACACAAGAAAGATGTGGTTTTGCTAACCGCAGCTGCCACTGGCCACTTCGTTCGACAGCCGGATATGAGCCTCTACCAGGTCGCGCATGCCTGCTATATCGCGGCTCAGCGCCAGTTGCACCATATCTTCATGCTGCTGATCCAACGCTGCCCGGACGGTCGGCTGGCGCGGTGCCTGACGGCGGTAACGGTCGAACTGCTCATGCAACTGACGAATGAAACGCAGCATCCAGGGCGACTGGCAGCGCGACAGCAATACCGAATGAAACTGGGCGTGCAGCACCTCCCAGTCACTGAGTTTCATGCCGTCGCCGCTGGCCTGCTTAAGGCGATGGCCCGCCGCCAGCAACTCCGCTTCCCAGTCGGCATCGCCGAGCTTGAGCGAGCGCGTGACCGCCATGCCTTCCAGCTCGATGCGCAGTTGGACGATGTCTTCGAGTTCTTCAGCGCACAGCCTCGGCACCCGAAAACCGCGCTGGCTTTCCAGATTCAGCAGCCCGGTGGCGGCGAGCCGGTTCAACGCCTCGCGCAACGGGCTCAGGCCGACCTGATAGCGGTCGCGTAATTGGGTGATGCCGATCTTGTCACCGGCCGGGTAATGGCCGTTTAACAAATCTTCACGCAAGGCGGTGAACACCTGGGTGGACAGGGTATTGATGGGTTGCAGCTTGCTTCGTGTCATAGATTCATCTCATTTCTCGTTGCGCTAATGGTATACCATAAACCAAAAAATCCTTGACTCTTCTTTTTCGGCTGCACTAAGGTTCCTGAAAATCGATTTTTCAAAAACATGTCCATCATGCTGTTGAACGTCGATTGTTTTACTCCGCCGACCACCGTCGGCTTGATGGTTTGCTTTCAGTTGGGAATTGGCATGACGCAACACGCAGCTCTCTTCACCGCCTTTCTACGCACCGGCCTGGTTGGCTTTGGTGGCGGTCCGTCGATGATCCCGCTGATCCATCATGAAGTGGTCAAGCGTCATCAATGGCTGCAAGAAGACGATTTCTCCGATGTGCTGGCGATCGCCAATTCTCTGCCCGGCCCCATCGCTACCAAGCTGCCTGGCTATGTGGGTTATCGAGTGGCTGGCATCAGCGGTTGTGTGCTGGCGGTTATTGCCATCACCGTGCCCATGGTGATCGCGCTGATCGTGGCGCTCGGTGCTGTGGCGTTTTATCAAGATGTCGCCTGGATTCGTGGCATGGCGCTGGGTGTGGTGCCGGTGGTGGCGATTATGATGCTGCAGTTGTGCTGGGACTTTCTGAATAAGTCACGCCAAAGCCTGGGCTGGCCGGTGAGTCTGGTGATGTTGCTGTTGGCAGCTGGGCTGATTGTCGGTCTGGCGGTGCACCCGGCGCTGATCATTCTGACGCTGCTGACAGCGGCGCTGGTGCTGCCCAAGCAGATTCGCTGGCCCTGGTCGAAGCGGGAGTCGCAGTCATGATCTATCTGCACCTCTTCGTCGCCTTCTTTATTCCCAACATCATCGGCTATGGCGGTGGTCCGGCGATCATTCCTTTGATCGAAGCCGAAGTCGTCGGCCGCTATGGCTGGATGGCGTCGTCCGAATTCGCCCAGACACTGGCCATCGGCAATGCGCTGCCCAGTCCGATCGCCACCAAGATGGCCGGCCAGATCGGTTATGAGGTCGCTGGTGTTGGCGGTTCGATCGTGGCGCTGCTGGCGACCATTGCGCCCTCTTTGCTGCTGATGATCGCCGCCCTCGGTCTGATGGTTCGCTTTAAGGATTCACACCAGGTCAAACGCATGAGCGCCTGGGTCCGGCCGGTCATCACTCTGCTGATGGCGCTGCTGACGGTGTCGTTTTTTCAAGAAGGCCTGATGTCGATCGGCATGGTGCAGACCGTTGCCATAGCAGCCGTCGCCGCACTGGCGCTGATGGTGTTGAAGCTGCATCCGGCGTTGGTGGTCGCCGCCTCGCTGGTCTATGGCGGCATCTGGCTGGCGTGATTACCCATTAAGAAGAATGAAGTAACAGGACGATTGTTATGCCCATGATCAAGTTTCACAAAAACGGGGAAGTGCACCAGGGCGAAATCCCGGATAACGCCAATCTGGTGGTGCGCGCCGGTATTCGCCAGTTCCCCTACCCGCATCTGAATTACAAATGCGGTATGGGCAAGTGCGCCACCTGTGCGTGTCGCATCATCGATGGCCAGGACAATTTGCCGGCCCCGAATTGGAAAGAAAAAAAGATGCTCGGTTCCAAGCTGCAAGAAGGCTATCGCTTAGCCTGTCAGCTTTGGGTGACTGAGGATCTGGAGTTGTCGCAAGGATAATAAGGGTCGCCGCCTCAAGAGGCGTCGATACCATAATAAGAGCCGGCTTGGACCGAGATCGGCTCAACTTGAAACGAACAACAAGAAAAGCACTCGTTTCGCTCGTTTAGAACGCTCTTCACAGAACCCGGGTAACGGGCATCGGCCGGCCGCAAGGGGCGCAGAACCCTTATGTCTGACGGATGCCACCTGCTTGCACCTTGCAAGCTCTGACCAACGCGACAGGAGGAAACGCTGCTTCAGGTTAATGAACCGCAGTTTCCTCGCGCTGAGGTCGGGGACTGCATCGGCAAGTGACACAAGAGGGAGTACCCCATGACCGCCATCAAGCAACGATTGAGCGAGCTGGGCATTGAACTGCCCAAGCCCAACCCGGCAGCGGGGCATTACCGACCCTACCTGAGCCATGCCGGCCTGGTGTCTATTTCCGGCCAGACCTGCAAGCGCAATGGTGAGTTGGTGTACCGCGGCAAGGTGGGTCGCGATCTCGATCGGCAGACGGCTCAGAGTGCAGCGCGCCTGTGTGCGCTGAATCTGATCAGTCAATTGCATGAGGTGTGCGGGGGTGACTGGGATCGACTGGTGCAATGTCTGAAGTTGACCGTCTTCATCAACTGCACCGAAGACTTTGAAGAGCTGCCCTGGGTTGCCAATGGGGCATCGGATCTTTTGGTCGAGATCTTCGCAGAGCGAGGTCTGCACAGCCGATCAGCGATCGGTGTGGCGTCCTTGCCCGGCGGTTCGGCCATCGAAATCGATGCCTTATGCCAGGTAACCGAGTCCTAACTAAAACGAGAGTCAAAAACAGGTGAGACAATGAACGAGAGCGTAACCCTGACGCTGGCCCACTGGTTATATCTGGCGGGTATGGTGTCGATAATTGTGACCATGATCTTCCGGACCACCGTCGTTGTACCCGCCATCGCCGCAACTTTCTTTGTGGCCTTGGCCTACACCGGCAGCCCTGTCATCGGTTTTATGTCGGTGTTTAATGCCAGCATGACCGCCGCGGCCGAGCTGTTTAATATCTTTTTGATCATCGCCCTGATGACCGCTTTGCTTGGCTCGTTGCGGCACTTGGGATCGGACATGAAGATGATCATGCCGTTCCAGAAAGTGATGTCCAACGGCCACATCGCCTACATCGTGCTGGCCTTTGTGACCTACCTGATTTCCCTGTTCTTCTGGCCAACTCCAGCGGTTCCGCTGGTCGGTGCCATCCTGATTCCGGCGGCCATCGCAGCCGGTCTGCCCGCCATGGGCGCCGCACTGGCGATTGCCATTGCCGGTCAGGGCATGGCCTTGTCGGCGGATTACATCATTCAGGTGGCACCGGGCATCAGTGCCGGTGCCGCCGGTGTGGACGTCAATCTGGTGTCCGATCGCGCTTTCGTGTTGTCGATCATCACCGGTATGGTCGCGCTGCTGTTCGGCTACATGGGTTTCCGTAAAAACATCATGGGTCCGGATGCCGCCCGCATTCAGGTGTGGGAACAGGGCGACAACCTGGAAAGCCAGGAAGTGCTGGAAAAGCAGAAAGAGAAGAATCGCCATATGGGCAGCTTCTCGGGCAAGGCGCAGTTGTCTCAGGCCAGCCGCCTGATCGATGAACAGGATTCCACCGACAACGTATCCAAGGCCACTCTGGATAAATGGTCCACGGTCTTTGCCATCGTCGTGCCGGCCGCTTTCCTGGCCATCATCTTCTATATGGTGTTGGCCAAGTACTCCGATGCTCTGCCGGGAATGGAAGGTGGTAGCGGTGCGGCCCTGGTCGGTGGTGTTGCTGCTCTGATCCTGGTGCTGGCGACGCTCGCCGGTGCCGGCAAGCAGGTGCTGTCGGTGGCGTCCGATCACATCACCGATGGTCTGGTGTTTGCTTTTAAAGCCATGGGCGCCGTGCTGCCGATCGCCGGTTTCTTCTTTATGGGTAATGGTGGCACTGCCACTTCCATTATGGGTTTGAGCGAGCCGGCTCCGGGCTTTCTGTTCGATCTGGTTCAGGCGGCTCAGGGCATCATTCCGCACAATGGTTTCTTCGTTGCCTTCGGTCTGCTGCTGATTGGCATGATCACCGGTGCTGACGGTTCCGGCTTCTCCGGCCTGCCGTTAACCGGTGCGCTGGCTGGCGCTCTGGGTCAGACGGTGAATGTCGATGCCGCCACTCTCGCCTCCATTGGTCAGATGGGTGCCATCTGGACTGGCGGCGGTACGCTGGTGGCCTGGTCATCACTGATTGCGGTCGCGGGTTTCGCCCGGGTACCGGTACTCGAAGCGGTACGAGCGCTGTTCCTGCCGGTGGTGCTGGGTTTGCTGGTATCAACCTTCGTGGGTGTGCTGATCTGGTAACCGCGCTGCCTCGTTCGGCTTTATCAGGGGTGGCTTCGGCCACCCTTTTTTGTGCGCGCTTGAATCCCTGTTTAACGCCCTAATCTGCTCGCTCTACAACTCTCAATCAGGAAGCCACCATGTCGAGCATGAAAGCCATCACCTACGACCAATACGGCGACAACAGCGTCTTGCAACTGACCGACCAACCCATCCCCAAAGTCGGGCCGGATGATGTGCTGGTCAAAGTCAAAAGCGCCTCGGTGAACCCGGTCGACTGGAAAATCATGATGGGTTATCTGGACCCGGTGCTGCACACCTGGTTCCCCGTCACCCCCGGCTGGGATGTCGCCGGCGTGGTCGAACAGGTCGGCATGGACGTGCCGGAATTTAAAGTCGGCGATGAAGTCATCGGCTACGCCCGCCGCGATATGGTCAACGACGGCACCTACGCCGAATACGCCACCGTGCCGGTGCGGGCACTGGCGCGTAAGCCGGCGGCGTTGAGCTGGGATGAAGCCGGTGCTTTGCCCTTGGCCGGTCTCACCGCCTACCAACTGCTCACCCGTTTGGGTCTGCAACAAGATGAAACCGTGCTGATTCACAATGCCGCCGGCGGTGTTGGCATTCTGGGTGTGCAGATTGCCAAGCACTTTGGCGCGCGGGTCATTGCCACAGCATCCGAGAAAAACCACGATTTCCTGCGCGAGCTGGGCGCCGAACCGGTGGCTTATGGCGACGGTTTAACCGACCGGGTTAAAGCGCTGGCGCCGGACGGTGTCGATCTGGTGGCCGATTTTGTCGGCGGCGTGCTGGAGGTGACTCAGGCGGTACTCAAAGCGGGCGGTCGCCACGCTTCTATTGCCGACGGTGGCGTCACCGAAGCCGGCGGTCAGATGGTCTGGGTACGCCCCAGTGATACCGATTTGCAAGCGCTGGCCGATATGGCCGATGCCGGTGCCCTCACCGTGCCATTGGCAGCCACTTTCGAGCTGGCCGACACCGCCAAGGCGTTCGAACTGAGCCAGGGCGGCCATGCCCGCGGCAAGATCGCCATTCGCGTCAGCGACTGACGTTCAGATCGCTAAATGCCTCGGTGACCGGCTGCCACTGACCGGTCACCAGGCCATTGCGATTGCGGATCGGCGGTTGTTGCCAGCGCTGTGGTAGCGACAAGCCCAACTGATTCAGAATGGCTGCCATCGCCACTTCAGCGGCATCGGCTGAACCGGAATCCAGCTTCAACGCCACGCCCAATTTCAGCTCGGGCAAGGCTGCTATATAAACCCCTTCGGCACCAATCTTCAAAAACGCCTGATCACCCAGGGTCTGCATGGCTTCGCTGCAGAATCGCTCGCTGCCACCGACCATAAAGGGATGCTTGCTGACAGCCTGATGCAAACGACGCGCACCATCGCGGTAGGGTTCGGGCAGATATTGCGGGTCGGCAAAACGCGCAAAACCCAACGCCAAACGATGCAGCGGCATGGCCCAGGTGGGTGCGGTGCAGCCATCGGGTGACAGCGGCGCGCTGGTCAATTCAACATCACAGCATTGTTCGATACAGTCGCGAATCGCCTGCTGCACCGGGTGATCGACACCCACATAACCCTGCGTCGGCCAGCCTTGATGCCGCGCCAGCGCCAGCATGCCCAGATGCTTGCCAGAACAGTTGTTGTGCCGCCCATCCGGCTTGGCGTGCTGCCAGGCCAGATCAATAAAAGCCGGCTGATGCGATGGCCATTGCAGGCCGCATTCAAAATCGCCTGCGGCCAGGCCCAGCTTGCCCAGAAACCGATCGGCAACCGCCGTATGCTCGGGCTCGCCATTGTGGGAGGCGCAGCACAGCGCCAGCTCTTCGTCGTCGAGCGCGAACGCCTGATGCGCACCACTGGCCAGCATCGGTAGCGCCTGGAACGCCTTGATGGCCGAGCGTGGGTACGTCGGCGTATCGACATCACCGAGCGACCAGAGCGTTGCGCCGGCAGACGTCATCACCAAGGCGCGGCCGCGATGTTCGCTTTCCACCGCACCGCCACGGATGACCTGAACCAGAACCGGATTGTTCGACTGCGTCATTACTCAAACCCTGTGATTTAGCAAAGGCTGATACTAGGGAGCCTCTGCACAACTTGCAAAATGATCCTCAGGTAACCTCAGACTGAATTGAAACTGAACGTACCCACCGCTGCCCGGCGCCAGTTCAGAAAGCATTCAGTCAGTACAGGCCACAGTAGCGACACCTCGAATCGCACCCAGGAATAGCCATGGTCCGCTCACTGTTGCTTACCGCTCTCAGCTCGCTGTTACTCGCCGGCTGCTACGTTGAAGTCGACCCTTACGCGCCCTACGGCTCCACGCCGGTCAGCGAATTCAGCACCACCTTCCTGACCCGCACCGCGCTGATGCCCTACGCCCTGGGTGCCAGCAGCATCGACATGCTGGAAAACCCGGATGACTATTTATCACCCTCGAGCCGCGCTGCAACACGCGCCCTGCCCATAGAAACCACCAGCACCTATCTGTTCGACAGCGACAGTTGCAGCTTTGGCGGCTACACCGCCACCGAAGCCTTTGGCGATACCGAAACCTACAGCGGCGGCATGACCTGGGTTGAACTGGGACTGACCGCCACCGCCACCCAGTGCGGCACCAGCAGCTGGTTGGGACTGAGTACCCTGAACAGTCGGCTGGTTTACGACGTGCGCGGCTGGTACGACGACGCCTTTGCTGAAATCGTCAGCCTGGATGCGCGACTCAATGGCTATCTGCGGCTGAACAACAGTTTCCAGAGCGTCAAACTCAGTGGTCTGGATGTGCGCATCGAAGAACTCGACGCCACCGACTTCCGCTTGCTCGCCGACGCCAGCCTTTACCTGGACGACGCCCGCTACAGCGGCAGCGCCCGCCTGGATACGCTGGAAGGCGTGCACTTTTATCGTGGCGCAACCTTCCCGCACGCCGGCAGAGTGCGCATCAGCAGTGGTTATGATTGGGTGGAACTGCGCTTTCTGAGCGATGGCGTCAGTCGCCGCGACAGCGATGGCTATTACACCTATCTGCCCTGGTGGGAATTTAGTTAGAGAGAAGGAATTTAATGAACGAGAAGGGATTGGATCAGTCAGAAAAAATCAAACCGCCCGCCACAACAGCGGGCGGTTTTTTATGGGATCAGCCGTGCACGACGTATTCCGGACCAAAGCCCGCCGACCAGACGATGACCGTACCCACACGCATCGAAACCAGCAGCACCAGAGCCACGGTTATCACCGAGGTGGCGTACATAAAGGCGCGTTCTTTGGGGATGTTCATCACAATCGGCATGCCTTCATAAATCAGATACACCGAATAAGCCGCCGCCAAGACAAAGACCACAACGTTCAACCACAACACCGGCCAGATGCCGACGATACTGGCGAGAAAAATCGGCGCTGTGGTGTAGACCGCCAGCGCCATGCCATGGTGTTGATCGGTGGTTTCATCCGAATAGGTGCGCGACATCCAGTTAATGAATTCCGCAAAAATCCACACCCCGACCAGAGCAGCCAGATAACTCAGTACGCACAACACCAATCCGCTCTCTGCGGTCAGGGTGGTTTTCGGACCGTCAGCGAGAGACCAGCCAACATGCACCACACCGATGTAGAAGCAAATTGCGGGAATCAGCGCCAGGATGGGAACGTGCGTCAGGTATTCCATCAGTTTGGAACGACGCTGCTGGCGAATCAGTGACCACTCACTATCTGGGTGCGTAAAAATACCAAGAGTATGGTCGAGAATCATGGACTTCTCCTCGTTGTCAGGACCGGTTTTATTGTTGTTGTCGTTGGAGGAAATCGCTGGCGGACATCCGCCGGCGAAGGTTTATTCGAACGCTTGTCGATGTGTTACAGGCTTACGAAAATAACCGGCCAATAGCAAATAACATAGAGCTTTTATCAAAGACTGCAAGCACTCAACAACGCCACCTGGCAGGCCTTGCACAAACCACTTGAATTACCGCAACTCGCCTTTAAATTAGTTTTTGCTAATATTTAATCAAGTGTATCCGGAACGCTGCGTCGCTTAGAGGCAGTCGCACGCCAGATACCCTGTGTTAGCATGCATCCCCATCATCCTTTCCTACCAAGAGGATTCACCGATGAACGCCACTCAACTGGCCACGAATTATTGGGTCGCACCACAGATCAGCCTCGACGATGTTGCCGAAGCTAAAGCCCAGGGTTTTCAAGCCATCGTCTGCAACCGACCCGATGGTGAAGCGGCCGATCAAACCCCGGCTGCCGATATCCAAAGCGCTGCCGAAGCCGCCGGTCTGAAGTTCTATATGCTGCCGATGAACGGCCCGGTTTTCTCCGCCGAGCAATCCGAAACTCTGCGTTCGGTCCTGCAACAAAACGACAAGGTATTGGGCTATTGCCGCAGCGGTAACCGCAGCAGCATTCTCTACCGTGCGGCCATGGGCGAGGCTTGATTCTGGCGCGAATGAAGTCGTTTTCCCTACCTTCGACCGGCGACCTTAACGCCGGTCTGCTCGTTGCTTTAGTCGGCATTCCGCAATGTCTGGCCTACGCCATGTTGTCGGGCCTGCCACCGATGTACGGCCTGGTAACGGCCATCGTGCCGGGCATGATCGCCGCCGTTGTCGGCCGCAGTGCGCACGTCACTGTGGGCCCGACCAACACCACCGGTCTGATCATCCTCACCAGTCTGGCCCCCTGGGCCGATAACCCCGACCTGTTATTGACCGCCATGGTGACGCTCAGCGTGCTGGCTGGTTTATCGCGCTTGATGATTGTTGCCTTGCGTGCTGAGCGGGTTTTCGACTTTGTTCCCGAAGCGGTACTGCTCGGTTTCTCCACCGGCGCCGCCATCATCATTGCCTTGATGCAACTGGACGAATTTCTCGGTGCGCCCTTTAACGGCGTGCGTACCGTGGTCGATGAAATTTATCGGCTGACTCAAATCGATCTGTCCGCCATCGAACCGGCTGCCCTGGGACTGGCGGCGGCAGCCTTGTTATCCGTCGTACTCGGCCGACGTTATCTGCCGCGCTGGCCCATTCCGCTGGCGGCACTGATCGGCAGTATTGCGCTGGTCTGGTTTGCGCCCTGGGGGTTTATCGAACGTTGGATCACTCTGGAACAAAGCACCGTCATCACCGACGGCTGGCCGCAACTGGCCACCCAACTGCCTAACTGGCAGATGATACAGGCGCTGATTGTGCCCGGTTTTGCGGTCGCCTTTATCGGCTCGCTGGAACTGATCGTTACCCTGCGCAACCGCCAGGAACAGCGCTATCTGCGTGCCGAACTCGGCAGCCAGGGCGTGGCCAATTTAGCCGGCAGTCTGGTCGGTGCCTTCCCGGCCAGCACTTCCCTGACGCGCTCGGTGTTGCTCGATATCGGCGGCGCCACCAGTCGCTGGGCACCCTTTATTGCCGCAGCGGTGTTGCTGCCCGTTCTGCTGTTCGGCGCCGATCTGATTCGCGCCATTCCACAACCAGTGATCGCCGGCTTGTTGGTCGCCACGGCGCTGTCGATGCTCAAGCCGGAGCAGATCACCTCGGTGCTGCGCGCCAACCGCCAGACCCGAACGCTGTTTATCGTCACCGTCACCAGCACTCTGGTGCTGGCTTTCCACGAAGCCATTTTGCTGGGCGCCGGTCTCGGCCTGGTGATCTTCCTGTTGCAATCGAGCCTGCCGCAACTGCGCCGTTATGGCATCGATAACAATGGCTGGCTGGTGAGCGATGAACACAGCCACAACGGCCATTACGCCATCCAGATTTCCGGCAGCCTTTATTTCGCCGCCGCCCGTCAATTACCCGAACGGTTGGAGCCGTTAATTCCCGATGACGCCCAGCGGCTGACACTGGATTTAAGTCACGCCCACCAACCCCGCATCGCCGCCACTCAGGCTTTATTGCGCTTTTGCGAGCTGTGCCAACATCGTGGCATCAGCGTCGATATCTGCGGTTATCCGGACGAATTAAAACGCATCGCCGATACGCTGGGTGTGCGCCTGCCCTGGTGTGAATTCAAAATCGAACAACGCCTGGCCGGCAGTTCAGTTCAGGAAGGCGCGGCATGAGCGATCTGCACGCGCCCCAGTTCCAACCGCACAACTTCGGCGGCCTGCTCACGGTGGCGCCGCAAATGCTCGATTTTATGGCCCAGGCCGAGCGTGTGGCGCGCACCGACGCCTCCATTTTGGTCCGTGGCCAAACCGGCAGCGGCAAGGAATTAGTCGCACGCTTTATCCATCAGACTTCACGCCGCGCCAACGCCCAATTCAGTGCCATCAACTGCGCCGCTCTATCGCGCGAATTAATGGCCTCAGAACTGTTCGGTCATAAACGCGGCGCCTTTACCGGCGCCACCGCCGATCGCACCGGTCTGTTCAAACTGACCGATGGCGGCACCTTGTTTCTCGATGAAATCGCCGAGATGCCACTGGATATTCAGGCGGGTTTATTGCGCGTTTTGCAGGACCGTTGCTTTACTCCGCTCGGTTCGAGCGAGGTGATCCAGACCGATATCCGGTTGATCTCAGCCACCCATACCTCGCTGCGTCGCCAGGTTGCCGAACGCCAGTTTCGCGAGGATCTGATGTACCGGGTGCGCGTCGTGCCGCTCTATTTACCGCCGCTGACCGCCCGTCTCGGCGATGTCGAAATGCTCAGCTGGCACTTTATTGCCGAACAGAATGCGCGCAACGAACGCAGCATCGAGTGTGTCAGCCAGGAAGCCTTCGACGCCCTGCTCGCCTACCGCTGGCCGGGTAATATTCGCGAACTCAACAACGTCATCACCTACGCCCACGCCATTGGCACCGGCCCACGCATTGACATCGCCGACCTGCCGCCGGAACTGCGCGGCGAAGCACCGCCCGATGAAGCACCATTGCCACCGGAGCAGCGTGAACGCGATCGTATTCTGGAATTGCTGCAGCGTCATAAAGGTCATAAGCAGGCCGTCGCCGACGAGCTGGGCATTTCCCGGGCTACTCTCTGGCGCAAGATGAAAACGCTGCAACTCAGTTAAGCGCGCCGTTTTTCAGGCCGTGGCCATCCGCGCTCTCAATATGCAGCCATTCCCGTTACACTGTTGGTTTCAGTAAGACAATAGTTGTATATGACACCCGACAGCCAAGATTTCTGGTTCCTGCCGCTCGGCGGTTGCGGCGAAATCGGCATGAACCTGAATCTCTATGGACACGATGACGCCTGGTTGATGGTCGATTGCGGCGTCACCTTCGCCGAACCCGGCAACCTTACCGACCCGCACGTACAGATGCCCGACCCGGCTTTTATCGCCGAGCGCGCCGAGCAACTGGCCGGCATCGTTATCACCCACGCCCATGAAGATCACGTCGGTGCGCTGCCCTATTTATGGCGTCGCTTTCGCGCCCCGGTCTACACCACCGCCTTCACCGCCGAGATCCTCAAGCGCAAGCTGATGGAGTTCAATCTGGCCGGCAAGGTGCCGATTCACATCGTGCAACCGGGCGAACGTCAGCAGATCGGCCCCTTCAATGTGGAGTGGCTGTCGATCACCCACTCCATTCCCGAACCCCAGGCCTTGATGATTCGCACCCCGGTCGGCAGCGCCTTTCATACCGCTGATTGGAAACTCGACCCGGCACCAGTCATCGGCCCGGCCTTCGATGCCGAGCCCTATAAAAAGCTGGCGTTGGAAGAACCCGACGCCATGATCTGCGATTCCACCAATGCCTTGGTCGACGGCCATTCCACCTCCGAAGCCGAACTCTATGAAGGCCTGAAACAGATCGTCGAAAACGCCGAAGGCCGGGTGGTGATCAGCTGCTTTGCCAGCAATGTGGCGCGGCTGAAAACGCTGATGAAAATTGCCGAAGACAGCGGCCGCCAAGTCGGTCTGCTCGGTCGCTCACTGCGCAATATGGTGTCCGCCGCCCGCGCCAGCGGTTACTGGAGCGGCATGCCAAAATTTATCGACAGCTTCGATCTGGGATATTTTCCACGGCAGAATTTTCTTGCCATCGCCACCGGCAGCCAGGGAGAACCGCGTGCAGCCTTGCATCGTTTAGCGCGCGACAACCACCCCGAACTCACCCTCGAAGCAGGCGATACCGTGGTGTTCAGCTCCAGAGTGATTCCCGGCAACGAACAGCCGGTTGAAGCGCTGATCAAACTGCTGCAACAACGCGATATCAAGGTGATCGCCGCCGAGGATTCCGCCGCCCCGATTCACGCTTCCGGCCATCCGGCGCGCGACGAACTGGCGCAGATGTATCAGTGGGTGCAACCGAAGCTTGCGATACCGGTTCACGGCGAGCCGGAACATATGGCCGCCAACGCCCACATCGCGCGCGATGCCGGCGTTAAGCAGCAATTAACCGGATTAAACGGCGATCTGTTTTATCTCGCGCCGGTCAAAGGCATGCGCCGCAAAGCCGTGGCAACCGGACGCTTGGGTTGGGACAGAGATGCGTTGATTCCGGTGAAAACAGCGGCCGTCGAAACCGACTGATCAGGCTTCTTTCAGCGCATCGATGACCACACGCAACGCCGCCGGCATATAACGGTTTTGCGGGAAATACAGATACAAACCGGGCCAATCCAGGTTCCAGTTTGCCAGTACAGAAACCAGCTCGCCGCTGGCAATATCCTCACGCAGCAAAGGTTCGGCATAATGCGCGATACCCAGGCCGTTTTTAACCGCGCGCATCATCAAGCCCGGATTATTGGTGGTCAGACTGCCTTTGACATCGACCACCTGACGCTCACCGCGCTGCTGAAACGCCCACTCATAACGCCGCCCACTTTGAAAGCGAAAACCGATGCAATTGTGTGCCAGTAAATCGGCCGGTTGCTGCGGTGTGCCATGGCGTTCGATGTACTCTTTTGCGGCCACGGTGACAAAACGAAAGTCCTGCACCACCGGCACTGCGACCATATCCTGAGGGATGGCGTCTTTCAGGCGCACACCCAGATCAAAGCCGTCGGCGACGATATCGATCAGCCGGTTATCGACGATCAACTCCACTTCAATACCGGGATAACGCTGGTGGAAATCGACGCCTAGCTTGTCGAGCAGGATCGGCGCCGCCACCTCGTTAACGCTGATCCGTACCCGGCCGTGCGGCTGAGCGTCATCGGCATCGAGATTATCCACCGCCTGACCGAGATCGCTCAGAATCGTCGACACCTGCCCATACAACGTATGACCGGCTTCAGTTAACGACACACTGCGCGTGGTGCGATTGAACAACCGTGTCTTCAAGCGTTCTTCAAAAGTACGAATCAAATGGCTGAGCGTCGACGGCGTCAGATTCAACTCCTCGGCCGCCTGCTTGAAACTCAGATGGCGCGCGACCTGCTGAAACGCCAGCAGTTCGTTCATCGGGGGCAGGGTCATTATGAGATACCATCGAACAATTTATAAAAATTATAGCTATTTTACTGATAATCGCCCGACCCGATACTGGCTCTGACAGTGACGCGCATAAGCAGCGCCACCCAACTCACCCAGCTATAGAGCAGAGCGAATCATGAGTAACAAAGTCTTCCTGGTCACCGGTGGCAACAAAGGCATCGGCAAAGCCATCGTCCGTCAACTGGCCAGCGCCGGTCATGTTGTCTACCTCGGTGCCCGTCAGCGCGACGCGGGCGAGCAAGCGGCAGCTGAACTGCAGGCCGCAGGCGATGTGCGTTTTGTACAAATCGATCTGAATGATGCGGTTTCACAGGCCGCCGCTGCGGAGCAGATCAAAAGCGACAGCGGCTATCTGGATGGATTGATCAACAACGCCGGCATCATCACCGATTTTGGTACGGCATCGACCGTGGCCTTGGGTGACCTGAGAGCCAGCTTTGAGACCAATCTGTTCGGCACCATCGCTGTCACTCAGCAAATGTTGCCGTTACTGCGCGCCGGCACCCACAAAGCCATCGTCAACCTGTCGACCGGCCTGGGCTCCATCACCCAACACGGCGACCCGTCCTGGCCGTTCCACAGCGCGGTGCCCATGGCTTATAACGCATCCAAGGCAGCGCTGAATATGTTCACGGTTTTACTGGCCAAAGAACTGCGCGCCGAGGGTTTCAGAGTGAATTCGGTGAGCCCGGGCTGGATTGCGACGGATCTGGGTGGGCAGAACGCGCCTGGAACGGCGGAGGAAGGTGCGGCCATAGCGGTTAAAACCGCTTTGGAAGGCAGCGATGGTGCCACCGGTTTGTTCTTAACCAGTGGTGGTGTCATTCCCTGGTAATCGTTCTTGCAGAAGAGCACGCAAAACCTGCTGGGCCAGCATACTGACCCAAGCAGGTTTCCTTTATTCCTCGTCAGACAACGGCCGGCCTTCCAGCTCAACCAGCGACTGACGCATCACCTCATCGACTGCCGCTTTCTGACCGGTCTTACCATTGAACAGCACGATGCGCGCCTTGCCATCGGTGGTGATGGTTTGCTGGCGCTCACTGAACACAGCGTATTCATGCACAAAACCGAATTCCTGCACGCTTAGGGTTCGCGCTCCAACCAGAATCTTATCGGGATAAGTCAGCGGTCGACGGTAACGGCACTCGGTATGCCCCACCACCGGCCCGATGCCGGTTTGTTTCATCTGCTCAAACACCGGCGTGCGCTCGAAATAAGCGATGCGGGCGTTCTCAAAATAGCGGAAATAAACCACGTTATTGACATGGTTAAAGGCATCCATATCACCCCACTGGACGGGCAGTTCGATGATGACGGGATAGGTTTTTTTGAAGTCGTCGAGCATGGTGGTGAGTACCTTTTGATAACCGATTGGTGTGGCGATCCCGGTGCAATCAATCACCCGGACCGTCAGTCTTGGCACCAGTCTCAATTGATTGCACCACGAATCAACTGTTTCGTGCGGCTTGTCGAACAAATTCAACAAAGGCCTTCAGCACGCCCGATTTCAATTGGCTGGGTGGGAAATACAATGCCTGGCTGCCGAGCGACGGTGTCCAGTCGCGCATGATCTGCTGCAATGCTCCGCTGGCCAGATAGCTCGACGCTTCCTGTTGCTCAACCCAGGCCACGCCCAGCCCACTGATCGCGGCCTTCATGGCCAGCGAAGTTGAGCCGAGAATCAACCGCCCGGACAATTTCGGGACCGCCGGCTCGCCGCCATGCATTAACTGCCAATCCTTTATTGCGCCGCTGGGCAAACGGGTGCGAATGGCCTCGTGTTGGGTCAAATCGCCCGGGGTTTGGGGCGTGCCGTTGCGTTCCAAATAGGTCGGCGAGGCTACCAGAATCATCGCTTCAGGAATGCCCAGCGACACCGCCACCATGTCTTGCGGCACTACCGATTCCAAGCGCAGGCCAGCATCGAATCCCGCCTGAATGATGTCGACAACGCGATCTTCACACACCAGATCAACTTGCACGTCCGGGTAGCGCGGCATAAACGCCAACACCGTTGGCAACAATCGCTCGGCTCCCCACTGGGAGGCGTTGATGCGCAACTGACCCGCCGGTTGATCGCGGAAGTCATTCACGCCTTGCACCGCTTGTTGAATCTCGCCCAAGGCCGGTCGCACCCGAGTGAGAAACACCGTGCCCGCTTCGGTCAGCGACACGCTGCGGGTGTTGCGTTGCAACAAACGAATACCCAGCCGTTGCTCCAGGTTGCCGATCATGTGGCTGACCGACGACGGCGACATCTCCAGTATTTGCGCGGCAGCGCGAAAGCTGCGCTGCGTGGCGACCTCACTGAGCACTTGCAGGGCGCGTATATTTAAGTCATCCATTGTACGGATACCTTCAACAGTCTGATCGTCTTTAACCGGGTTATTTCATCTATTGTCGACCCTTATAGTGAGTTTCGTCAAACACCCAAGGAGACTGACATGACTCAAACCGTATTAATTACCGGCACTTCCTCTGGCTTCGGCGCGGCCACCGCCCGGCTTTTTTCCGATCGCGGCTGGAATGTGATTGCCACATTGCGCGACACCGCCGCCAGTGACCTGACCGAATCCGACCGTCTGCTCATCGCTCGCCTCGACGTCCAAGACCCGGCCAGCATTCGCACCGCCATCGACGCGGGCATCGAGCGCTTTGGCCGCATCGATGTCTTGGTCAACAACGCAGGTTATGGCTTGTTCGGCATTTTCGAAGGCATGCCGGCTGAGGCCATCCAGAACCAGTTCGACGTCAATGTGTTCGGCGCCATGAACGTGACCCGCGCCATCCTGCCGCATTTCCGTCGCCACAAGGCGGGCACGGTGATCAACATCAGCTCCGGCGCCGGAGCCATTGGCTTCCCGATGGCGTCGCTGTACAGCGCGTCCAAATTCGCGCTTGAAGGCTTCTCCGAAGGTTTGGCGTACGAACTGAAATCGCTGGGCATCGCCGTGAAAATCATCGAACCGGGTGGCGCACCGAGCACCGGCTTTTTGAATCGCGTGGGTGCCGAAAGCGCTCAAGCAGCATTGATTGAAGACTACCTGCCGTTCCTGGAGCAGATTGGCAAAGTCTACGCCGGCATGGCCGAAGGCTCCGACAGCGATGCCGTCGAGCGCGTGGTTCACGCCATTTACGACGCAGCCACCGACGGCACAGACCAGTTGCGCTACGCCCCGACCAGCGACATTCAACCGCTGCTGCAAGCGCGTCGTTCTGGCTCGGAAACCGACTATCAGGCGCTGACCCGCAGCCTGTTCGTCGGTCAATAAGGTGACGACCATGACTCAGACGACCTGGTTCATCACCGGCATAGGCCGTGGTTTAGGCCGCGCCCTGGCCGAACAAGCCTTGGCGCGAGGCGACCGAGTGGCGGGTACCTACCGCCGGGCAGCGGGACTGGACGCCTGGCAACAACGCTACGGTGACCGCTTTTGGTCCGCGCCTTTGGATGTCACCGACGCGGCGTCCATCGACGCCGTGGTGAATCGCGCCTTTGCCGACTTAGGGCGCATCGACGTCATCGTCAACAACGCGGGCTACGGCGTTGTTGGAGCAGTGGAAGAGTTGAGCGATGCGCAAATTCGCCATCAACTCGACACCAACTTGCTCGGTTCCATTCGTGTAGCGCGTGCAGTCATTCCGCATCTGCGCCAGCAAGGCGGTGGCCGTTTGATTCAGCTGTCCACCATGGGCGGGCAGGTGGCCTTTCCTGCGGCCAGCCTGTACCACGCGTCCAAATGGGGCATTGAAGGTTTTATCGACGCCGTTCGTCACGAACTGGCGCCATTCAACATCGGCGTCACCCTGGTTGAACCGGGCAGCACCGCGACCGATTTTGGCAAAAACCTGATCGTCGCCGACACCCTGCCCGCGTACGAAACCGGCCCGGTCGGTAACATCCGCCAGTTCTTCGGCAGCGGCGATTACCAAGCGCCTGGCGATGTCGATAAAACCGCTGCCGCCATCATCGCCAGTGCTGACCAGAACCCAGCACCGCTGCGATTGGCAACGGGCAGCGACGCCTACCACGCCATTCGCCAGGCGCTGCAAAGCCGACTGGCCGATTTAGAAGCGCAACAAGCGGTGGCATTCTCGACGGATCGCTGAATCAACCCACCCCGAACGCCTCAAAAACCCATCCCAGCGGATGGGTTTTTTATGGGCCGGACAGAGACAACACCAAACCAAGCCGGTCACCTTGCGCTTTGAACAATGCACCGCTAGCGTCTCCACTGAATTGGCTGCATGTCGTTGTGAGGACGCCATAGAAAGCGCCGGTTTTATACCTCAAGTTCAGGTAACCCACCGAACCTACAGCACAGGCACCGCACGGCTGATCGATGAACGCATCGACGCCAATGCCAGCGTGTTGAACTCGGACGAGCGAGTTGTGTTGACTGCCGTTGCCGATCTGCAAGGTGAAACGCCGGGCCATACTTACACGCGTTATGGCTTGACCAAATGGGTAACCGATTACTGGGGCGAAGCCTTCACCGGTGGCGTAATGGTGCATAACACAGGCGACTATTTACGCGCCTTGGAAAGCAGTGCCCGCCTGAACGGCGGGCGCGATGTTTATGGTGTTACCGCTGAGCAATATGGTCGCTTGGTGGACACCTTCGCCTGACGGCGCTCATCGCCCTACCACCCCACCGCAACCTTCAATCAACCCCTTCCACGCCTGCGTTTGTTCAAACACAGCCTCACGATAGGCCTGATGAAAGGTCTGCAACTCGGTTTGAAAATCCCTCATCGCCGGGCTGAGCGATCCGAGTTCGGAGTCAATAACCGCTAACGCCTCGTAACCTGCCAAAAACCGCCGATCCACCTCCCCTAGCCAAGGCTGCACTTCACCGACAAACACATTCGCCATCACATTGCGCGCGTAGCCGAATTCCTTCATCGCCGGGCCCATGGGGCACAGGCGTTTGTCTTCGGCGGCTTCACGCAGCATGGCTTCGGCCTGTTGCAAAGTCTGAATCGCCAGGCGCATCGATTGCAGGCTGTGGCCGCCCATGGGGTACTGGGTGGTCCGTTGCAGCACGTTCAGCCAGTCGTCCTGGGTGCTTTGCATGGGGTTGGCGACCAGGTCAGCGAGCGCTTGCTGGTTGGCGGCGTAGCCAGCGGCATCGATGTCATCGTTGGGTTTGATGGCCGTACTGCCGTCAGTCCAGTAGCCGCTGTAGTCAGGGTTGGCGAGGGTGGCGTTCCAGAGGTGTTGGTGAAAGGTGGCGCGTTTTTGCGCCAGGGCGTTTTCCAGTTCGGTGCGCAGGTCAGTATCGAGTTCGATATCGGAATTGAGACAGGCCGGCAGCAGTTCGAGCAGGCGGCGTTCATAGTCGAGGCGAATCACCGGGTCGGCCAGTTTGCCGAGAATGGAGTTGCGTTCGCCAATCAGCACA
The DNA here is from genome assembly GCF_056159245.1 of Saccharospirillum sp. ABV4_185. Lineage (NCBI taxonomy): Bacteria > Pseudomonadati > Pseudomonadota > Gammaproteobacteria > Oceanospirillales > Saccharospirillaceae > Saccharospirillum > Saccharospirillum sp. ABV4_185. The sequence goes on along the minus strand of NZ_JBSWUW010000002.1, from coordinate 52,375 downwards.
AAGACTTCACAGCCGCGCAGCGCCCAGGCATCGAGCAGATCGAGACGGATGTCCGGCGGCGTTTGCAATAGTTCTCGTGGCCGCGGATAAGCCGGTAATACCATGGCTTGTTGCGGCGGCGGTTCGGCGTCCAGGACCCGGCCGACTCGGGTGACATAGTCGTCCAGCAGGGCCTCGGCGCTGCGATCGCATCCGGCCAACAGCAGCAGCGCCAGCAAAGACGTTGCAAGACGAAACAGATGTTGCAACAACATTAAACCTTAAATTCGCTAATCATTTAAAAACGCTTAAATTTCAATAAGTTAAAGTTGGCACGTTCGTTGTAATAGAGGTTGAAATTGTTCAACACTCGTTCGACTTGCCGCTCTGTTACTGGCCTATGCTAACCAGAGCAATGCCCGGTGACGACCGAGTCCGGCAACAGGAGCTGCCATGACTGCCCAATCTCTCTCCGCTCGTTTGCGGCCCTATATTCCGGCGCTGGAGTGGATTCCCAATTACCAGCGCAGTTGGTTACGCGGTGATGTGATCGCTGGGATCACGACGGCGACCTTATTGGTGCCCCAGGCGATGTCGTATGCGTTGCTCGGCGGCCTGCCGCCCTACATCGGTTTATACGCTTCAGTACTGCCGATGATCGTCTATGCGTTCTTTGGCACCTCGCGGCAGTTGGCGGTTGGCCCGGTGGCGCTGGTGGCGCTGCTGGTCGCCAGCGGTATTGGCCTGATGGCGCCGGTGGGCTCCGAGCGTTATATCGAGCTGACGATCCTGTTATCGCTGCTGGTTGGCGGCGTCTTCTTGGTGATGGGCATTTTCCGACTCGGCTTTCTGACCAACTTTCTATCGCATCCGGTGATCTCCGGTTTTACCAGCGCCGCGGCCCTGATTATAGCCGTCAGCCAGATCGCCAACCTGTTGGGATTATCGCTGCCGCGCACTGAGAACATCGCCGAAACACTGTGGCACGCGGTCGATAAATGGCAGTTGATTCACCTGCCGACGCTGTTGATCGGCGCCGTCAGCCTGGCGTTATTGGTTGGTTTAAAACGGCTCAACCGAGCCTTACCAGCGGCAATGATCACCGTCGCCGTCACCACCCTTGCCGTCTGGGCTCTGCGGCTCGATCAAACCGGTGTCGCCGTGGTCGGGTCGGTTCCGGCTGGTTTACCGGCCTTATCGGCCCCGGCTTTCAGCCTTGCCGATGCCATGGAATTACTGCCCATGGCCGTTGCCATCGCCTTGATCGGCTTTATGGAAAGCATCGCCGTGGCACGCAAATACGCCAGCGAACGGCGCTATGAGATTAATCCCAATCAGGAACTGATCGGGCTCGGGCTGGCCAATCTGGTCGGCGCTTTTTCCCGCGCCATGCCGGTGGCCGGCGGCTTTGGTCGCACCGCAGTCAACGCCAATGCCGGCGCCAATAGCGGTCTGGCACCGCTGATCACCGCCAGCCTGATCGCCATTGCGCTGGCCTTGTTAACGCCGCTGTTTTACTTCCTGCCCAAGGCGGCGCTGGCAGCAGTGATTATGGTGGCGGTGGCCGGTCTGATTGATCTGCACGAAGTCAAACATCTGTGGAAGGTGAAACGCAGCGATCTGGGTTTGTTGCTCTTTACCTTCGCCGCCACCCTGGCGCTGGGCGCCAAAGATGGCCTCTTTCTGGCGGTGGGCGCGTCCATGCTGTGGTTTGTTATCAAAACCACCCGGCCGCATTACGCCGTGCTCGGCAAACTGCCGGGCACCGAGGCTTATCGCAATATCGAGCGTCATCCGGAAGCGCAAATCGAGCCAGGCATTCTGGCGATTCGTTTCGATGCTCAGTTCTACTACGGCAACGTCAGCTTCCTGAAAGACACCATTCGCCGCGTTGAACAACGCCTCGATGCACCTTTGCGTGCCGTGGTGCTCGATGCCTGTTCGATCAACCAGCTCGACAGCTCGGCCGACACCGCCTTGCACGATTTGTTGCACGGTTATCGCCAGCGCGGCATCGAGCTGTTTATCGCTCATGTCAAAGGCCCGGTTAAGGATGTGATGGATCGTTCCGGCTTCAGCTCAACTCTGGGCGAAGATCATTTCTTCCTGGAAACCGAACCGGCCATGGCCGCTGCCCGCGCCTGGGCGAAGCGCAGTGAAACGGATGTTGCAACAAGCTGAAACATCAGTAACGAACTCAGTCCGCAGAGGCCGTGAAATGGCTGCCGGAGCTTTGGCACAACATTTGATTAGTAAACGCTAATATTGGCTGTTGCCAATGCTGCCAAGCTTTCGCCCAAATGGAGGCAAACCTTATGAGCATACAGATTGAAACCTTTTACGACGAAGCCACCAACACCCTCACCTATGTGGTGTTTGATCCGGCTTCCAAAGACGCGGTGGTGATCGACCCGGTGCTGGACTACAACCCCATCGGCAGCATCGTCTCCGATGAGAGCTATCAAAAAGTGGTCGATTTCAGCAAAGAGCACGACCTGAAACTGCACTACGTACTGGAAACCCACGCCCATGCCGACCACCTGAGTTCCAGCCAGCTGTTCCGCGATGAGTTTCCGTCTTTGCAGGTCGCCATCAGCGAGCGCATTCGTCAGGTGCAGCAGGTGTTCAAAACCGTCTACAACCTGGCCGACAGCTTTGTCACCGACGGCGAACAGTTCGATCGTCTGGTGGAAGATTTTGAAACCTTCAACGCCGGCACCCTGACCATCAAGGCGCTGCCAACACCCGGACACACCCCGGCCTGCCTGTCGTATCTGATCGAAGACGCCGTCTTCACCGGCGATGCGCTCTTTATGCCGGACTACGGCACTGGCCGCTGCGATTTTCCGGCCGGCGATGCACGCACGCTGTACCAAGGCATTCAGGCCAATCTGTACAGCCTGCCGGATGACACCCGCGTTTTTACCGGCCACGACTACCAGCCCGGCGGCCGCGCGGTGCAGTGGGAATCGACCATCGGTGCAGAGAAGGCACACAACGTTCAGTTGAAAAGCAGCACCAGCGAGGACGAGTTCGTGCAGTTTCGCGAACAACGCGACGCCAAGCTGGCTGCGCCCAAGCTGATCTATCAGAGCATTCTGGTGAACATCGAGGCCGGCCATCTGCCCAAGCAGGAAAGCAACGGCAAGCGCTATCTGAAGATCCCGCTGAACATTCGCGCCGAACACGCTCAGTAAACAGACAGCGGGGACGCACTTGAGATAGTCCCTGCTGTTACCAACCAAACTTGAAGCTGCGGCCATTGGCCGCATTATTTTGGGCAGTTTAATTAGATTCTACTAAATTAGGTTTAACTAAGATGGAAATCGTTAATTTCACGCCGGTGTCCGCGCTGATCGGTGGCGCGCTCATCGGTCTATCCGCCGCCTTCCTGCTGTGGTCTCAAGGTCGTATCGCCGGTATCTCCGGCATTGTCGGCGGCCTGACCAAGCCGGTACGTGGCGATATCGCCTGGCGTGCGGTCTTTGTGATCGGTCTGGTGCTCGGCGGCGTACTGTACCGGGTGCTCGGTTTTGGAGCTGGCGTTGCGCATATTCAGCCTGTCGTCAGCCCCGGACTTTTGGTCTTGGCCGGTCTCTTGGTGGGCGTTGGCGCCACCATCGGCGCCGGTTGCACCAGCGGTCACGGCATTTGCGGCTTGGCCCGACGCAGCCCGCGTTCGCTGGTCGCGACCTTGAGTTTTATGGGCAGTGGTCTGGTGACTGTCTTTGTTGTACGTCAGTTGATGGGAGTCGGGGCATGATACAGACATTGCGCTTAGTGGCCGCGCTGTTCGCCGGAATGGTGTTCGGACTGGGCTTGTCGGTCGCGCAGATGATTGATCCGGCCAAGGTTGTTGGTTTTCTCAATGTATTCGGCGCCTGGGATCCATCGCTAGCGTTCGTTATGGGCGGCGGCCTGGCGGTGAATTTCATTCTGACACCATTGATCTTCAAGCAGGCGCGGCCCTGGTTAGCCGACTATTTCCGGCTGCCGGCCAAGACCGAAATCGATCGGCGCATCGTGCTCGGTGGCATCATCTTCGGTGCCGGCTGGGGTCTGGCGGGTTATTGCCCGGGCCCGATGATCACCTCGTTGAGCTTCGCCGATGGCAGCATCGTCACCATCATTCTGGCCTACCTCGCCGGCACCTGGATTACTCAGCGGGCGCTGGTCTGGATCGATCAGCGACCTGCCAAACTGGCCAGCGCCTGATCAATCACCTCGTACCGCTTTGCTCTCTTACCCGGCTCAGGCCGGGTTTTTTATTGCCGCCGTTATTGCCAAAAGGGTCGGTGCATCTCTCGCTGAACCTCATGCGGCTTCAGGCCGACATCGCCATACAGATGCGCAGGCAGGCGCTTTAACTGGCGTCGCGTTGTCAGCCGACGCTGCCAGTGACGCAGCTGCGTCTGCATTGCGGTCAGACGACGCTTCCAGGAAGTCAGACCGGTCTCGGCTGAGCCTGTTGCCAGGCTGTTATGGAGCGTGGTTTGGGTACTCATCTCGTCCTCCTGTGTTTTCTCACTGTACTTTCTCAAAGCACTGGGACTATGCTACGCCGGAGATCTGGACCGGCACAGATTCAGATATCAGCTATATCAATAAGTACAGATTCACCAGAGCCCCAACTGTTACGCTCTTTTTTCCCTGCAACTGTTATGGTGAGCCGAGTGGAAACCAGCCTTTATCATCAACTGGCCGAGAAACTGGCCGACCATATCCGCACCGGCGCCATCGCCACAGGCGAACGCCTGCCCTCTATCCGGCAACTGGCGAAGCAGGAAGGCGTCAGTATTTCCACGGTGATGTCGGCGTACAGCATTCTGGAAGAACAAGGCTGGGTGGAGGTGCGACCCAAATCGGGCTATTACGCCATCAAGCAGGCCCGGCCTTCATTGGCGATGCCGTCCATCGCCCAGACTGAAGCGCGCCCTATCGTCGCGACCACCTCTCAGTTGGTGATGGATGTGCAGCGCAATGGGTTTCGCTCCAATGCCATCAATTTCAGCCGCGCCACTCCGGCCAACGACTTCCCCATCGCCAAACACCTGCAACAGAGTTACACCCGGCTGGCACGAACCCGCGAGCATCTGGGCGTGGGTTATACCGTGCCGGAAGGCTCGGACGAGCTGCGCCAGCAGATTGCCCGCCATGCCATCGATGCGGGCGTGGCGGTCTCACCGGACAGCATTGTCACTTCGATTGGCAGCCTGAACGCCATGGGGCTCTGCTTGCAGGCACTGACGCAACCGGGCGATGTGGTGGCGGTGGAATCGCCCTGCTATTACGGCATTTTGCAGTTGATTGAATCCTACGGTCTGCGTGCGGTGGAAATTCCGGTAGACCCGGAAACCGGCATGAGCCTGGAAGCGCTGAAACTGGCGCTGGAACAATGGCCAATCGCCGCCATCCTGACGGTATCGAACTTCTCCAATCCGCTCGGTTGCAGTATTCCGGAAGCGCGTAAACGCGCCCTGGTCGGTTTGCTGGAACAATACGAAGTGCCACTGATTGAAGACGACATTTACGGCGATCTCTATTTCGGTGAGCGGCGCCCTAAAACGATCAAAGCATTCGATACCCAGGGCTGGGTGTTGTTGTGCTCCTCGGTGTCCAAAACCATCGATCCGCAGGTCCGTGTCGGCTGGGTGTTGGCGGGGCGTTACTACGAGGAGATTCTGTATCGCAAGTTCGTCAATCTGGTCGCCACACCGCTGCTGCCGCAATTGGTGTGCGCCGACATTCTCAGTCAGGGTATTTATGAGCGCCACCTGCGTCAGGCGCGCGAAGTCTATCGCCAACGTTATCAACGGCTCGCCGATCTGGTGAGCGAACAGTTCCCGTCGGTGACCAAGGTGTCACGTCCCCAGGGCGGCATTGGCGCCTGGTTTGAATTACCCCCGTGGGTGAACACCACCGAGCTGTACCATCACGCCAAAGATCAGGATGTGCTGATTGCGCCGGGCGAAATGTTTTCGCTCAACAAGCAATTTCGACACTGTTTCCGGCTGAGTTTTGCACACCGCTGGACAGCGGAGCGCGAGGACGCCATTCGCCGCCTGGGCGAATGGGTGACCGAGCGAGTGTCGGCCACGGCAACGGTTTAAATCGGCTTACTTACTGAGCGCCAGATAAGCGCCTGCCGCCATCATGATGCCGCCGGCAGAACGGTTCAGCCGACGCACCGCCTTGGGCGTTTTTAACACCCGGGCGGCGCGGGCGGCACTGACGGCAATCAGCATCAGACCAAGCGAGAGCGCCACCGCTGTCAACACACAGACCAGCAGCAGGTCAGCCGTCGATAAGGCGCTGAGGTTAACAAAGGTTGGCAGGAAGGCGATGTAAAACAAAATCACCTTGGGATTGGACGCGGAAATTAAAAAGCCCTGCACAAAGCCCGACAAGGCACCGCCACCTCCGGCCTCCGCCGCCAGCGGTTGATCATCGCTGACCACGGCACGAAACATACGAATACCGAGATAGATCAGATAGGCCGCGCCCAGATAGCGAATCAGGGTAAAGAGCCCGGCCCAGTTTTCGGCGATGGCAGCCAGGCCATAGGTTGCCAAAACCAGATAGACCAGATCGCTGACCACCATGCCCAGCGCCAGCAACACACAGGCCTTGGCACCGCGGGTCAACGCTCGCGCCAGGATGGCAAAGACACCCGGCCCCGGCGTAATACTGAACAGGAAGAGAGCCAGAAAAAAGGTAAAGGCACTGTGCACAGTCATGATTGATACCCGCCCCAAAAGAGCCGCCATTCTAACGCGACAGCCAGCCGGCTGCCGAGTCCCATTGATGACTTTCAGGCGACTGCGTCAATCACTCAGGCTGTGTTTTAATGCTTCGATAGTCCGCCCCATTAGAAGGAAACCTAACGGATGAGCCCCAAGCCTCTACCGAATGTTACCGACGCCCCTATGGCTCGATCCCTGCTGACGGTAGCGGCAGTCATCATTATTCTGGCCGGCATGAAAGTCGCCCAGCCGATTTTAGTGCCTTGTCTGTTGGCCTTGTTTCTGGCGGTGCTGACAGCGCCTGCAGTGCGTTGGCTGGTGAACTGGAAAGTGCCGATTCCCATCGCTATCGGTGTGGTCGTGGCCCTGGTGTTCGCGGTGTTTTATATCATCGGCAGCCTGGTGGCGACCTCAGCCGATGATTTTTTCAAACGCCTGCCCGAGTACGAAAGCAGCCTTGATCAAGGCATTGCCTATCTGCGTGAACGCATACCCTGGCTGACCGGGGATCTGCGCTCCAGCTTGCAATCGCTGGCCCCACCGGACAGCTTTATCAGCTTTGCCGGACGGCTGTTTTCCGGTGTCGGCAGCATCCTGCTGGCCGTCGCGCTGACCATCTTTATCCTGATCTTTATGCTCTACGAAGCGCAGAACCTGCCAGAAAAAGCCCGCCGCGCTCTGGGCAGCAGCGTCGATATGACCTTCGCACGCCGCTTCAGCCATTCGGTACAGCGTTATCTGGCGATCAAATGCCTGGTCAGCACCATCACTGGTGTGGTGGTCTGGGCGCTGATCAAACTGATGGGGGTCGATTACCCCATCCTCTGGGGCACCTTTGCCTTCCTGATGAACTTCATCCCCAATATCGGCTCGCTGATCGCCGCAATACCGCCGATGTTTCTGGCCACTGTCCAGCTCGGCTGGCCCGGCTTGCTGATCAGCGGTCTGGGTTTTGGCGCCATCAATGCGGTGATCGGTAACCTGCTGGAGCCGCGGCTGATGGGACGCTCTCTCGACCTCTCGACCCTGGTGGTGTTTATCTCCTTGGTGTTCTGGGGCTGGCTGTTGGGTCCCGTCGGGGCGCTGCTGGCCGTGCCGCTGACCGTGGTGGTCAAGATCGGCCTGGAGCTCTACCCGAAAAGCCGCTGGCTGGCCGTACTGCTCAGCCAATAGCGGCTTTTGCAACGCTCAATCCAACGAACACAGTCGTGCCGATAGTTGCCCCACGCGGCGGCCTAACAGCAGGATGATGACAAAGGCAATCGGCCAGGCGACCACGAAGGCGCCGCCCCAGCGACCGACAAACCCCGCATCGACCCCGGTATTGACCGCTGTGATTACAGCGGTCATCAGGGTCACCATCAACACCGACATCAACAGTGCCTGCACCCAATGCTGATACTTCTTGCTGAACATAACGACACCTCCTGCTTTAGGATTGGCCCGGCCGCTGGTTCTTCAGCCACCACTCCCGTCCTTTGAGCATCAAATTCCAATACACCCAGGGAAACAGCGTGGTTTTCATCCACCAGTAAAAACGCCGTGGTCGGGTTGGATTTAACGGAAAACTGGGCAGCAACTTGCCGCCATAACCGAACTCAGCCAGCACCACCTTGCCCGCCTCCACCGTCAGCGGACAGGCACCGTAGCCGTCATAACCGACCGCAAATGGCTGGCCTTTACGCATCGCCAGAATGTTCAGCGCCACCACCGGCGCCTGCTTGCGAATTGCCGCAGCGGTCTTGGCGTTGGGTGCCGAACTGACATCGCCCAGACTGAAAACGTTGGCATAACGCGGGTGTTGCAAAGAGTACTGATCGACCTCCAGCCAACCAGCTTCATTGGCCAGCGGACTATTGCGAACAACCGCCGGTGCCCGTTGTGGCGGCGTGACATGCAGCAGATCGAAAGCGACTTCGAGTTCCGTGCCGTCAGCCTGGGCAAACCAGGCTTTGTGGTTGGGCCCATCAACCCGCACCAGGGTACTGCCAAAGACCGGAACCGCGCCGTAACCACGCACATAACTTTCCAGCACCGGCACGAAATCAGCGACCCCAAACATGGCGGCACCGCTGTTATGGAATTCAACCTGAATGTCTTTCAGTCGCCCTTGTTGCTGCCAAAAGTCGCAACTGAGGTACATGGCTTTCTGCGGCGCACCGGCGCATTTGATCGGCATCGGCGGTTGGGTAAAAAGCGCCTTGCCGGAATGTAACGCCTGCACTTGCTGCCAGGTGTAATCGGCCAGTTCAGTGATGTAGTTGGAGGTAACGCCATTTTTACCCAGGGTGTCGGCCAGACCTTCGATGGCATCGATGTGCAATTCCAAACCGAGCGCAACCACCAACTGCTCGTACTCCAGCACCTCGTCGTTATTCAGCCGGACCTGACGCTGCTCGGGTTCGAAGGCCGCCACGCTCTGCTGTATCCAGTCAACGCCCCGGGGCAACAAGGATGCCGTCGGTCGTTTCAGTTGATTCAGCGTCATAACGCCCCGGCCAACCAGAGTCTGGCCCGGCTGATACACATGCGTCTGGTTGGGCTCAACAAGGGCGATGCGCAGCGCGCTGTGACGTTGTTTCAGCGAAGCGGCAACGGCGATACCGGCAGCACCACCCCCGGCGATAACGATCTGATATTGACGTGGCATAGGGTCACTCTTCTTTTTATTAGAATTTTCTAATATTAAACATCAAACCCAGACCGTGGCAACGAAACCTTGGTCGTAGCGATAAAAAGAAGACGGTTTGGCGGGCGGGTTTACATCATTCCGCAGCAGCGACGAAACAATCCCGACCCTGCTGCTTGGCGCGATACAGCGCCTTATCGGCTTTCTCGAAAAACTGCCACAGGGTCTCCCCCTCGGCGGGACGCGAACTGTAGCCGCCGATGGAAATGGCCAACTCAGTCCCCGCAGTCTCAGCCGACAGTTCACGCACCGAGATCAAAATCCGCTGCGCCACCTGAGCGGCCTGGTCAGCATCGGTCGCGGCCAGCAGGACAACAAACTCATCACCGCCGAAACGGGCAATGACATCGGTATCGCGCAGGCAATCGCCGATTTTGCCGACCACCTGCATCAGAATGCGATCGGCCACCGAATGGCCCAGGGTATCGTTCAGGGTTTTGAAATTATCCAGATCGCAGACCAGAACGGTCAGCGGTGCGCCTTCCTGGCAGGCATGGGCGAGCATGTCGGGTGCCTGCTCATCGAGAAACCGTCGGTTGGGAATGCCCAGCTGCGGGTCGCGCATCAGGCTGTCGCGCAACTCATCCTGTTGTTCGAGCAGGCGGCGCTGGGTGTGTTTGAGTTCTTCGATATTGGTATCGGCACCAAGGTAAATCCAGGGATAGCCGTCTTCGGTGCGATACACGACCGTGCCTTTATTAAGCAGCCAACGATACTCATCATCGCGCTGTTTAAAGCGATATTCGGCGCAGAACAGGTCTGTTTCGCCGCGAATTACGGCATTCCAGGCTTCTTCCACCCGAGGCCGATCTTGCGGATGAACATAATCCAGCCAGTCCCAGGCATGGGCAAAGGGTACCTTGCCGTTGTGATGCATCGGGGTAGTCAGCGGGTACTGGTCGTAGTCGCGATGATTGACGACAAAGACGCCCAAACGGTCCATCGCTGCCTTCACCCTGGCATCCTGGTGCAACAGCTTGAGCAATTGGGCGACGGCGGCTTCGTCAGCCGGGGGATTAACAGATGGCTTGGTTGGTTCCACGCTGGCTTACGACCTCCCTGTCGGCGTTAGCGAACTTTATGTGAACTCTATCACAATAAACTGATTTTGGGTCGGCGTCAGGCTCGGGACATAAACTTGCGCGACTCGGTGTTCACCTTGATGCGTTCACCCACTTCGATGTATTCGGGAACCTGCACACTGAGGCCGCGGCCGAGATCCGCTGGCTTGGTGCGCGCCGAGGCTGAAGCGCCTTTGATCGCCGGGGCGCAGTCGAGAATGGTGCGCACCACCGACTGCGGCAATTCAATCGCCACCAGCACATCGTTGACCACCACGCCGGTCAGGCCTTCCATACCGTCTTCCAGCCACGGCAGGGTGTCGTCCAGGTCATCACTTGAGAGCATGTGCTGAGCGTAGTCTTCCGCGTCCATAAAGGTGTGCATGTCGCCGTCGGCAAACAGATATTGGACGGTGCGCAACTGGGCGTCTGCCAGCGTCAGCAGCTCGTCGCCCTTGTAGGTTTCTTCGCGTTTACGCTTGGTGACCAGATCGTTGAAGGTCATCTTATACAGCGTGGAGGCACCACGGGCGCTGGGGCTGTGCACATCGACTTTGCGGACAATAAACGGCTGGCCATCCAGTTCGACAACATGACCGGGTTTGATTTCAGGGGCTTTTGGCATCGTAAACTCGCAACCGCAAGGCGGAAAAATGGTGGCGCAGTTTAGCACAGCAAGGCGTACAAACCGCTAGTCATGCGCGCTGAGCGCAGCACTGAAACGACGCCGGTAGTGTTCCATGGTCATGCCCAGTTCGCGTTTGAACAGTCGGCGGAAATTACTCTCGTCCTGATAACCCACCTCGCCGGCAATGCGCGCCGAGGTGAGGCGGCTGTTCTCCAGCAACTGACAGGCGCGCTTCAGGCGTTCCTTCTGCAGATATTTCAGCGGCGACAGGCCAGTGGCCTGGGCAAAACGCCGCTTTAATTGACGGTCACTGATGGCCAGTTCCGTCGCCAGCTGTTCGATACTGACGCTCAGATGCAAGCGCTCGCGCAGCCGCGCCTGAGCCAGGCGGACTTTTTCGTCGTTATGCGGCCGATCGGTCTGGGTAGCGCCATAGGCCACCGGCGCGGTCGATTGACGGTCAACCTGCATCAATTTGGCGACCTCCAGCGCCAGCGCCTCGCTGTGCTGCCGAGCCACCAGATGCAACACCAGTTGCGCCGCGCTCTGCATACCGCCGCTGGCGCAGAGAATACGGCCGTAATCGGCCATGGCGGTACGGGTATCGGTGCGTATGCCCGGAAACAACTGCTGGAAACTGGCCTCGCTGCGCCAATGCATCAAGGCCGGATACGGCGCCAACAAGCCGGCAGCGGCCAGTACAAAGGCGCCGGTGCAGGCACTGGCGATGCGACCACCGCGCTGATAATACTGCCGGACAGCGTCGACCATAGGCGCCAGTCGTTGCAACGCTTGGCGAATGCGTTCCGGCCGGGACACCGCCTCAATCACCGAGGGCACCAGCCAGAGTTTTTGATCCAGCGGATAGCGATCATCGGCCAGCGCCTGAGCCAGCGATTGGTCAGCAGCCACCGGCAAACCATTAAAGGGCCGCACCGGCTGGCCGTCGATCGAGACCAGCGACCATTCAAACAGCGGCGCTTCGCCGCCGGCTTGGTGATGGCAGTAATTGACCATCATCAGCGCATCGACCAGACCCACCACCTGCGAGCCCATGCTGTTTTCGGTCAGCAGTATCACCACCTGCATGGCAGCCACCTGAGTTGTTCCAAACACAGACTCATAATGTCAGTTTTAGACCCTAAGTTGTCAAATATGACACTCAGCTTTGCACCAAAACCAGCGCAGACTTCAGGCTCCTTTGCACCGGAATAGCCTGATGACGTTATTCTCCGCCTTATCCAGCCAGCAAACCCAAGCGCCGGTTGCCGCCCAGACCGGGCTGATGCCCGCCAGTTTCAAACGACTGGGCCGCGCCCTGAATGCGCTGAGCTGGCTATCGCCAAACCTGGCCGCCCAGGCACTGACCCGGCTCTGGTTCACACCGGTGCACGGCGAACCTGGAGTACGCACCCGCGCTTTCTGGAACAGCGCCGACCGCCGCCAGACACTCTATCTCGATCCCGCTGGCCTGGATCTGCATCTTTGGGGCCCGCCCAATGCGCCCTTGATTCTGGGCGTGCACGGCTGGCGTGGCAGCGGCAGTCAATTCCGCGAGTTGGCACCGCCATTGGTCGAGGCAGGCTATCAGGTCTGTCTGTTCGATCTGCCCGGTCACGGTCTGAACAAAAGTCGTCATACCCACGTCTACGAATTCGCCCAGACACTGGTGCTGATTCAGGCACAACTGGGTCAGCCAGCAGCGGTCATGGCGCATTCTCTGGGTGCTCAGTCGGTAATTCAGGCGATGGCGCTGGGCTTGCAGCCGGGCCAGCTGGCGCTGATCGCGCCGGGTCTGGATGTGCAGGCGTTATTTGCGCGGTTTCACGGCGCTCTGGGGTTGAACGAGCGCAGCCGGGATGCCTTTGTGCGTCATCTGACGGCGCACAGCCGTGAGCTGTCGCGTCGCTTTCTGGATGAAGACACCAGTATCTGGCAGCGCATCAGCCTCGACTTCGCCGAGCCCTTTTTGCAACTGCCGGGAATATTGGTGGTCGATGAAGACGACCCGGAAGTGCCCCGTGTCGATTTTCAGCGCACCGCTGCGGCCTGGCCTGCGGCTGAGTCCATTCAGACCCGCGGCCTCGGCCACAGCGGCGCGCTGAAAGATGCCGCTGTTATACAGCAGCTGGTGAACTACTTTCAGCGCCAGCTTTAGCTGAGCGAGCCGCCTTGGCTTGTTGCCGGTAGGCATGCAACAGCGGCTCGGTATAGCCATTGGGCTGTATTTTGCCTTTGAGCACCAGCGCCAGGGCCGCCTGGAAGGCGATGCTGGCGTCGAAGTCTGCAGCCATCGGACGATAGGCCGCATCGTGCGCGTTTTGTCGATCAACCACCGCCGCCATGCGCTGCATCGTCTCGATCACCTGAGCTTCGCTGCACAGGCCATGATGCAGCCAGTTGGCCATGTGCTGGCTGGAAATACGCAGCGTGGCGCGGTCTTCCATCAGGCCAACGTCGTTGATGTCAGGCACCTTGGAACAGCCGACGCCCTGATCAATCCAGCGCACCACATAGCCAAGAATGCCCTGGGCATTGTTGTCCAGTTCCTGCTGGATATCGGCGGCGCTGAGCGCGCTGCGGTCTTCGAGCAGTGGCAGCGTCAGCAGATCGTCCAGCTTGGCCGGCGCGCGCTGGCGTATTTGCGATTGCCGCTCGCGCACGTCCACCTGGTGGTAATGCAAGGCATGCAGCGTCGCGCCATTGGGTGACGGCACCCAGGCGGTGTTGGCGCCGGCCTGAGGGTGGGCGATTTTCTGCGTCAGCATGGCGGCCATTTCATCGGGCATCGGCCACATGCCTTTGCCAATCTGAGCGCGACCGGCCAGACCACAGGCCAGACCGACATCGACATTGTTGTTTTCATAGGCGGCAATCCAGGCGGTCTGCTTCATCTGCGCCTTGGGAATCATCGGCCCGGCCAGCATGTCGGTGTGGATTTCATCGCCGGTACGATCCAGGAAACCGGTATTGATAAAGACCACTCGATCAATAGCCGCACGAATGCATTCTTTCAGGTTCAGGCTGGTGCGCCGCTCCTCGTCCATGATGCCGATCTTCAGGGTGTTCGGCGCCATATCCAGCGCCTGCTCGACGCGTTCAAACAGATCCACCGCAAAGGCTACCTCGGCCGGGCCGTGCATCTTGGGTTTGACGATATAGACGCTGCCGGTGCGCGAATTGCGCAGCCCGCCCAGCTGTTTTAAATCGTGCATGGCAGCCAGCGCCGTCATCATCGCATCGAGCACGCCTTCGTAGATTTCGCGGCCATGGCGATCGAGAATCGCTGGCGTGGTCATCAGATGACCAACGTTGCGCACGAACATCAGACTGCGACCGGGCAACGTCAGCGGCCGGCCATCCAGCCCCTGGTATTGACGATCTTCCGCCAGACGGCGCGTGACAGTTTGGCCGGCTTTGGTGACGCTCTCGCTTAAAGTGCCACGCATCAGACCCAGCCAGTTGCGGTAGACCTCGACCTTGTCGTCGGCATCAACGGCGGCGACCGAATCTTCGCAATCCATGATGGTGGTCAGCGCCGCTTCGATCAGCAGGTCTTTGACGCCAGCAGCATCGGTGCTGCCAATCTTGTCGGTCGGGTCGATCTGAATTTCGATGTGCAGGCCGTTATTAACCAGCAAGATGGCAGTCGGGCTTTCCGGGTCGCCCTGAAAACCCAGGCACTGTTCCGGCTGCGCCAGACTGGTTTCGCGGCCATCGACCAACTCCACCACCAACTCACCCCCGAGCACCCGATACGCACTGACCCGCGAATGACTGCATTCGGCCAGCGGCACTGCCTGATCAAGCAGTTGCCGGCCATAGGCGATCACCCGGGCGCCGCGCACCAGATTGTAATCGTCGCTGGCTTCGGCGCCGTCGCTGTGGGCGATGGCATCGGTGCCGTAGAGCGCATCGTAGAGACTGCCCCAACGGGCGTTAGCCGCATTCAGCGCAAAGCGCGCGTTTTTCACCGGTACCACTAACTGCGGACCGGCCTGCTCAGCGATTTCACGATCCACACCGGTGGTGCGAATCTGAAAATCGTCGCCAGCAGGAAGCAAATAGCCAATCTGCTCGAGAAAGGCACGGTAGTCGTCGCGGTTGAACGGCTCTTCGCTGTGCTCAGCGTGCCAACGATCCAGCTGCGCCTGCAATTGCTCACGCTCACGCAACAACGCATCGTTACGCGGCGTCAGTTCATCCAGGATGGATTCCAGTTGCTGCCACAGATGGGCCGGCTCGATGCCGGTGCCTGGCAGAAGTTCCTCGGCGACCAGGCGGTGCAGCGCTGTTGCGATCTGCAAGCCGCCCTCGGTAGTGCGGTCTGTCATGCTCGGTGCCTCTTATTTTGTTGTTGGCGCTGGCGCGCCTTTTTCTGGGCGTTTTCGTGTGCGGTTTTGTGTTGTGCACACCCTGAGCCTAGGGACCGAAAAATAATTCCACTAATTTATTATTGTTATTTTCATCATTCACAGCGTGAATGATCATCCCGGAAAACGCCTTATAGCGCGCTACCGCTGCTGTTCCAGTTGCGCCAGCAGGCAGTCGATGCCCGCTTGAGCGCACTGCATATCCTGTTGCGGCGTGCCCGAACTGAGACCAATACCACCGACGACCTCGCCGTCGACCAGCACCGGCAAACCACCGCCCACCACAGACAAGCGGCCGCCCAGAGCGGTATGAACACCAAAGGCCAACTGACCAGGCACACAGGCCGCGTTGTAGTCGTGCGTTGCCTTGCGAGCGGCCGCGGCGGTAAAGGCTTTATCCTGCGCCAGGGTAATGCTGGTGACCTTGCCACCATCCATGCGCTCGAAGGCAATCAGGTTGCCGGACTCGTCGGTCACGGCGATGCACATCGGCACGCCAATGGCTTCGGCTTCGCGCCGGGCGCCTTCGATCAACCAATGGGCTTCGCGACTATCCAGGCGGGGAATAGACAGCATGTTCAGCGTTCTCCTAAGTGATGGTGCAGAACCTTAGCCAGCGTGCAGTTCGGCAGCATTAACATCCAGGGTGGTGGCACGGCGCAATTCACGCACCTGATTAAAATCAAAGCGCCGACCGCGATGCAAAGTGCAGCGATTGTCCCAGATCACCAGATCGTTGGCCTGCCAGTGATGGCGATAAACAAACTCGCGCTGAGTAGCGTGCTCGATTAAATCCAGCAACAGCATTCGCCCTTCGGCCAGCGTCCAGCCATCCACCGAGCGCGCATGCGAGCTGACAAACAACACCTTGCGACCGGAACCCGGATGGGTGCGCACCAGCGGCCAGGTCACTGGCGGAATGGTGTTTTTCTGAGCGTCACTGTAGTCGGTATAGCCGAGCATAAAACGTGAATGCAACACATAATGCTCGGCTTGCAGATCAGCAATTTCGGCTTTCATCTCAGCCGATAACGCATCATAAGCAGCGCGTAAATCGGCGTACTCGGTTTCACCGCCGACTGCCGGAACCCGCACCGCGCTGAGCATGGAATATTCCGCCGACGGTTTCTGAAAGGAACTGTCGCTGTGCCACAACTGATTGGCGATATTGCTGACAATTTTCGGATCGTCACGATCAACCACGCCACCTTCATCGCGCACATTCGATAAGTCCGCCAGTTCATGATGCTGCAAACGATCGGGCCGATGTTTAAGTTTTTTCAACCCCAAATCCAAAGGCCCAAACGACTTGGCCAGATTCAATTGTTGGGTTTCGCTCAACGGCTGATTGCGAAACACCAGCACCGCATATTCGTCCATGGCCTGTCGAATGGCCTGCACACCTTGCGCCTCCAGCGGCTGACTCAGATCGATACCGGATGCTTCACCAACAAACAATGGATGCAAGGGTTTAACGGTTAATGTCATGGCGAAAACTCCTTCCGTCAATCGACGGTTATTGTTGTTTTAACGCGCATTGATCAGCGCGAACGAGCTTGCAAGCCAACCGCTTTCTGGGCCACCGATAAGCGCGTCAACAGCACCACAGCGGCGCTGATAACCAGGCCGACCAGCGTCGACATCCACTCCGGAAAACCGACCAGTAAACCACTGATGATGATCACTGGACGCGCCCAGATGGGCAGCTTCCCGACCAACATCAAGCGACCTTCAGAACCACCCGCAATCAACATGACGGCGATAACATTGAAGCAGAACCAGATCGCCGTCAGATGCAGCGGTCCCTGGAAAATCAAGGCTGGCTCGAACAGGAAAAAGATCGGCACGAAATACAGCACCACGCCCAAACGGGCGGCATGCAAGCTGGTGCGTAACGGATCGGAATCGCTGATGCGCGAGGCGAGAAAAGCCGCCAGCGCCACTGGCGGAGTGATCGCTGCCAGGGTGGCGTAATAGGCAATAAACAGATGGATCGCCAACGTATTCAAACCGGCAATCTGTTCCAGCGCCGGTGCCAGCGTTAATGCCAGCATCAGATAAGCAGCGACGATCATGCCCAACATGCCGAAAATAATGCATACCCCAACGCCAATGGCGAGCACCAGAATCAGGCTACCGCCACCCATGCGCACCAGTTCTGAAGCAATCACCGGGGCGACGCCAGTCGCCATTAAACCCCCGAGAATAAAACTGGTCGGCAACAACAGCGCCATGGTTTGGCTAAGCAATTTACTGATCTGAAAAAGAATATCCGGCACCTTGCTAGGAGTAATGCGCAGCTCTTTTTTAAACAAGGTCAGCGCAATTAACAGACCGGACGCATAGAAAGGTGTCAATCGTTCCCAGCGCATCACCACCAGACCCCAAACCAAAAAGCCCAGCACCACTAAAAACGGCCAACCTTCTTTTAAGGTCTCGCGCAGTGATGGCAAATCGGCTTTGGGAATGCCCTGCAAATCGGCCTTGGCGGCATAGCCATGCACATGGCAATAGAGACCGAAAAAATACAGCAAGGAAGGAATGATGGCGGCCATGACGATGACGCCATATTCGGTGTTGGTGAAGTCGGCCATGATAAAGGCCACGGCGCCCATCACCGGTGGCATCAACATCCCACCGGTCGACGCACAGGCTTCCAGGGCACCGGCGTAATAACCGGGGAAACCGGCTTTTTTCATGCTTGGAATGGTGACCGAACCGGTGCTGACTACATTGCCGAAAATGCTGCCACTGAGGCTGCCAAAAAAACCGCTCGCCAAGACACTGACTTTAGCCGGCCCGCCCTTGGCCTGACCCATTAATGCCGTTGCCAATTTGAGAAAAAAATCGGCCGCGCCGGTAGCCACCAACAAAGCAGCGAGAATCAAAAAGCCGACGATGGTTTCAGCCACCACTCGGGTAACGATGCCGAGCATGGCGTCACCGGAATAAATATTGAAAGCGATGGTGCGCTCCAATGTCGTCGGCGGGCCCCATAAAATGCCCGGCATAGCGTCGGCAAAGACCGGATAGAAACCGAGAAAAATAACGATGCACAGAAAGATCAAACCGCCGGAGCGGCGCGCCGCTTCAAGGATCAATACCATCAGCGCAGCAGCCACCCAAAGCTGCCAGCTTTCGCTGGCCGGCACCCAGGTTTGATAGACCAGATCGCGACCTTTGGACGCCATAAATAACATCAGACAAAAGATCGCCAGCGCCGGTAAATAACTCATCCAGGACACGCGCACTTCGCGTTTGTGCGCTGGCAACAGCAAATAAGCCATGGGCAAATACATGGCCATCAGCAGGAAATAGTAAGTCAGATCCAACAGCGGAATCAGTCCAAAAATATAGACCACCGCCAAGGCCACACCGCCGAACGACATCGCCAAAGTAAGCAGACGAATGGGCGCTGGCATCGACTGATAGCGCTCCAAGGTTCGGTCTACAAAGGCCTCGGGGACAGCGTTGTCGGCACCGCCAGAGGATTGGTTATCGGGTGTTGCGTTCATGATCGTTCAGGCCTCCGCCCGGGAGTACCAGTCGCCGCTGGGATGGCGATTGGTGAGAGTCAAAATGAAAATAGTTGGCTACAGCAACAGCACAAAGCAGAGTAAAAAGCCCGGCCACAGGGGCCGGGAAAGAGGTCGTCATGGTTGCAGCGACAGCACCATTTCGCCGTAACTGCGACCATCACTTTGCTGATCTCGGGTTGCGTGCCACAAGGCCACCCAGTCCTCATCTGTCGGCGACACCGTCATGCCTTCGGCACGGGCTTCAGCCATGGTTTCTTTGTAGAGTGCTTGACGTTGCTGGGCCATGGCCACCAACTGGTCCTGGCGATGCTGAAAGGCCTCGGTCCACAACCCTTTTTCCCGCAGATAGCGGATGGCGCCTTCGTGTACCGGCTGCAACGCACCCAATTCTAAAAATTGCACCAGGCTGTCGATGGACATCATGTAGGCGTAGGTAAAATCGTCCTTGTAGCTGTCGTACTGTTCGTCCATCCACTTCACTAACTGATAGACAAACTCCGCATCTTCAGTGGCCAGCACATGGTTAGCCTGGAAGGCATGATCCATCATCACACCGCGCGCCGAAGGCACGCCCGACTGGGTTTCACGCGCCACGTAACCCGGATGCAAATTGCGATAACGGTCAAAGGCTTCCGGGTCTTCTTCGCGCGCGGGCAGTGCCAGCCAGCGAATGCCATGAGGGCCCGCTGCCGCTTCATAACTCGGCCCGGAATGCGGTGAGGTGAAGGCCACGTCGGCGCGACCCTCGGCGACGATGGCGGTGTTGGCGCCGTAGTTACCGACTTCCACCAGCTCTACCTCGCTCGGGTCCAGATCAAGATACGCCAGCAGTGCATCGACGCCGGTCAGCAGAAAAGACGAGCTGGCGGCATAGGCAATACGAGTGCCCGGACCGATGTCGTGAATGTCTTGAATATCGGAATCGCCACGCACCATATAACCCCAGGGCGTGATCATATTAACGTTGATCAGACGGGTATCCACTGGCCCGGCCGTAGGGGTGGCAAAGCCGTCAACTCCATCCATATGATCGAAATAGTCCGACGCCTGGAACATCGCCAAACGACCTTCACCGGTGTTTAACCAGGTCACTCGCGAATAGCCATTGGGCGCAGGCATTACCCGTGAACGCGATGATGTTTGCGCCGAAAATTCCGACGCCCAGGCGACCGATAACGAATGATTGGCGGTCCCTACATTGGGCGTCACGATGTTGAAATAACGTGGCCACTGATACTCATCGTCCGCCATAAGCTGAGTGCTTAAGCTGGCTAATACCAAGCCAGTACCGAGGGTAATACGAGCCAGAAATCCCAGCCGTTTTTGGGCAGTTTTAAACATGATCTGCTTCCTCTTACCAATAGTCACCCTGGAGGGTGTCTTGTTTTTGTTGTCTATAAATGAGGCATTATGTTGCTGTTGACTGCTCACTGAAGTGAGTGCGCTGCGGTGACGTCCGATCAGTCACAACGCAGAAAATACAACCTCCTGTCGAATAATTTTTGCCACGGCGGTCACTCAATTAACCGGCGGCTTTGATAATGGTGAGTAGACCGGCATCGGCGTCGACCTTGACCCAGTCACCGGTATCGATCAGCGCATAAGGATCCTGCTCGAAATCGGTCATCGCCGGGACTCGGGTGACCACTGCACCGAGCGCCATCTTGGTGGTCATACGGGTAAACAACATGGCCGCCGGCGACACTCCATTGAGGCGCGTCATATGAAAATACGCCGACCAACCGGACGAGCCCTTGGCACCCGGAAAGAGCAGAATTTTGCCGGCGAACGACTGGCCCACCAGCTCGTGGCGACGCTCAATCACAGTGCCATCGCGCTCGGAAATCCCGCCCCAACCTGAGATGGTTTCGCGCGTCACCAAGGCTTCGCCTTCGGCGACACCGCCGACCACTTTGCGGCCGCTCAGGGTAATGGTGGTGCCGGTTTTAAGTGGCTCGCTCATCACACCAGCCCTCCATTCCACTGACCGGTTATGGCCGCATCAATGCACTGACCGACCGAGCCAAACCAGCCATCGATCTTGGCGATGGCAGGCAGATAGTGCGCTTGCTTGGCTGAGTCTGTCGCCATCACCCGAACGCCTTCGGGCAAGCGCCGGGAAATGGCCGGGCAGGTATCGCTCATCACCACACCACCGGCCGCTTCGATCACTGCCAGGTAGCCATTGCGCTCGGCCACACTCTTAATAGCGCGCGGCGTATGCACCCAGAGCTCCACATCGGCATGGATTTTTTTGCCGCGCAATAACTGCGCAATCAAGGCCATCTGTTCAATCGAATTGTGCGGGCAACCGAGCATGATGAAGTCGACTTTTGGATCAGTCGCGCACTGCAGTTTTTCGTAGATGTCACGACGTTCAGCCGCGCCATAACGAATAATTTCCTTGGGTTTATTGGGCCCAAACGCTTCTTCCAGGGTACGCGCTTCAGCGGTAACACCGGGGATGTGATACATCTCCACGCCACCGGAAGAGGCCGCCGCAGCACCGAAATGCTTCAGTTTAATCAGGTTGGGATGATGGCTGATGTTGTGCACCACCGGTTTGTCTTCTTCGACCATTTCGCCGATGAAATAACCGAGCAAACCCCAATCCATCATGTCATCGACATCGATATCCAAATCGATGCGGTAGTTGCCGTAGCGGTTTTCTTTAAGGTGATAACCCCAGTAGGGAATGCGGCCGGTTAACGCCGCTGCACCGGTGCTTTCTTTGCCTTCAACATTGGTGCGTGCCCCCAATACCGAGTTACAATAAATCACCGCTGAGGATTCCATCCAGGCGCAATGCTCGCCCAGTACCGGCACGTTACCGACCTGATAAGGCGTGCAGGTGGCGCACATATTAATGCCGCGTTCGCCGAGGTATTTTTCCGAAGCCATTTGCATCTTTACCAGGGCTTCATCGGCACCTTGAATGCGCCAGTTTTCGATATCGATACCGGTGATCAACTGAGTGGTGTTGACCGCCATATGGGGAATTTCCACCACTTCATCGCTGTCGAGATTAAGCTCGGAATAGACCGCATCGAAGCCTTTATCGACAATGGGTTTTACCGAGGGCGTCGAGGCATTAAAGGCACCGGCGACGTTGTTGGTTTCGATCAGCCGTTCGGCACCCACGGCTTCGCCGTAGCGCACCAGTAAATCCATGGCTCGCGCCTTGGCACGACCGTTGGCGCCGTCGAGCATGGCTTTTTCAAAATCAGTTAACTGCATGGTTCGCTCCGGCTGGGTTGGGCTTGGCTCTCAAGAGGCTTGCTATCAAGAGGCTTGCCATCAGGAAGCATCGACCTTGGAGGCCAGCTCCTTTTCGTCCCAGCGATAATGTTGTTGTTCTACGTTTTCAGCGACACGGCGGCGCATCTGATCCATATCGATCTGATGCACGCTGCCCGATGCTGACAGATCCAGCGCATGGGCGGCAGCCATACCCATCGCAATGCACGGTCCCATTACACGAACGCTCGACAGCGCCGCTGAATCGGCATCGATGCAGCGTCCGGCAGCGACCAGGTTGTCACACTCTTCGGGAATCAGGCTGCCCAGCGGTATGTAATGCACGTGGTCTTCATCGAAGGTGATCCAGTGGTGGCCGTCACTGTGATCGTGCAGTTCAATCGGCCAGGCGGTGCGGCCAATGCTGTCGTCAAACTTGATGCCGCTGGTCAGTTCGTCGACGGTCAGATGATGCCGGCCGACAATCCAGCGGGTCTGGCGAATGCCTGGCAAACCGAAGGAACGCACCCGGGATTGACCAAAACACTCCGGAAATTCCTGCTTTAAGAATTCGATGGCACGACTGGCCTGCTCTTTACCTTCCAGCGCCTTGGCGGAGGCTTCGACCGGATCGAGCGGAGTCTCGATATGAGTCATGTTCATCGCCGCTATACCACGGCCGGGAATGGTGAAACCCAGACCTTCACGGCGCACCAGACCGTAGTGTTCGCCGCGTTCTTTCAGCCGAGCGCCAATAACGTCGCGAGTCGGCTGACGCTCTTCGTCGATGTTCTCCAGCACCACCATCTGAGTGCCAAAGACGCCATTTTGAGCCGGTTCACGGCATGGCAAACCGGCCTGCCAGGCCAGGGCGGCGTCGCCACTGGCATCCACAAAGCCATCGGCTTCGACCGTGACACCGCCGTAGCGGGTCATAAAGTCAGCGCTGACCAGGCGTGAATTTTCCATACGGGTGTCGAGCAACATGGCGCCGAGCAGGGGCGTTACTCCAGTTTCCAAGACGCTTTGTTCAATCCAGCGACCGAGCGTGACTTCGTCGTAATAGACCACAGTAGTGTTGGGGCCGTGGCGGTAATAGATCGACTGATCGTGACGTTCCAGATAGCCGAGAATGTCGTCGGCAATGCCGTGGGTGAACTGATAGCCATGGGTGCCATTGGAGAACATGCCGCAAAAGGTGGCGATGATGGAATTCACCGCCTGGCCACCCAGCGCAGGTTGACTGTCCACCAGTATCACCGAGCGGCCCAATTTGGCGGCCTGCAGCGCCGCCGACATGCCGGCGATGCCGGCACCGACGACGCAGATGTCGGCGCGCAATGTCTTAAAGCCGGAAGTCGGGGTGCGACGCAACACCCGGGTTGCTGTACTAGGTCCAGATACCATGATTGTTCTTGCCTCTGACTGCTTTTCGAACGTCGCCCCGTCTCATTGTTATCGCTGTTGTTGCGGACGGTGACGGCTGTGAATACGTCCAGACTAGCCAGCGCTATCTTTTGGAAAAAGAGCTGTTTTAAGATAGGTCTTAACGCGATTCGCGAAAGATAACGATAAAACGAGGTGTCACCTTGGATACGCTGACCAACCTGAAAAGTTTTCTGACCGTGGTAAGAACCGGTAGTTTTTCCGCCGCTTCGCGGTCTTTGAACACCGTACCTTCGGTGATCACTAAAAGAATCAACCAGTTAGAGCACCAACTCAAAGTCACGCTGTTCAATCGTTCAACGCGAAAGCTGGAACTGACCGATGCGGGTGAGCGCTATTACCCTCGGCTGCTGTCGATCGTCACCGAAATGGATCATGCGTTGCAGGATTTGGCCACGGCTCGTTCGCCGTTGCAGGAGCGTTTGCGCATCAAGTGCCCCACTACCCTGACCATCCAATATTTCGGCGACATCCTGACCTCTTTCCAGAAAACTCATCCCGGCGTCAGCATGGAACTGGTGCTGATGGATCGATCGGTGAACCCGATCGAGGAAGGTTTCGATATCGCCATCGGCGCGCTGCCGTCGTCTTACGCCGATGTCATGGACATACCGCTGTGCCCGATGCCACGCATCCTGATCGCCGCGCCGGACTATTTAGCGCACAGCGAAGCGCCACAACATCCGCGCGATCTGATCGAACACGACTGCCTGACCTTTCTGGCCACCGGCACCAGTTGGTTTTTCGATGGCCCGAGCGGCACCATCAACGTCGACGTCAAACCCCGGGTCAGCGTCAATGACAGCCTGGTGTTGATGAATGCGGTGGAGAATGGACTGGGCATCGCCATGGTCGCCAAACACATCGCTCTGCCGAGCGTCAGCGCGGGCAAAGTGGTACCGGTGTTGGAGGAGTTCCCGGTGCCAGATTTGTGGGTCAAAGCGTTGGTGCCGCAAAACCGCCGCAGCAATCCGGCGGTGCAGGAAGCGATCAACTGGCTGAAGCAGGCGACGCAACCGACCTCGCCCTGGGACCGCTCCGCACCTCAGCCAGCCGCCGCAAACCAGAGCAGCGGTCATTGAAATTCAGATTATTTATTTCGATTATAATCAACATTCACATAATGAATTAGAATTCCGGTGCGATCACTTCTTCGGCCACTTCGTTGATCAAGCGGCGCATCCAGCGGTGTGCCGGATCGTGGTGCAGCAGCGGGCTCCACACCAGCTTGAGCTGAATGGGCGGAATCTCAAAGGGCGGCGCTTTTACCACCAGACGCGGGTTCTCCGCCTGCAGCAAGGCCGCGCGCGACGGCACTGTCAGCACCAAATCGTTCTGTTCCGAGAGCAACATCGCCGCCTGATAATGGCGCGTGAACACCGTGATGCGGCGCTTTTTACCGAGCTGGCGCAACACCTCATCGACCCAGCCCAGGCGCTGCACATCGCCCGGATCAACGCCAACGCTGACGCCAAAGCCGGTCTTGGACACCCAGACATGCTGGGCTTCGAGGTAATTTTTCAGGCTGAAGTTATCGAGAATGGGGTTGTCGCGGCTGACCATGCAGCAGAAGTCATCCTTCCAGACGGTGGTCTGGTGGAACGACTGGGGAATGGAGTTAAAGCGGTTGATCACCAGGTCGACCTTGCCCTGCTCGACGTCGAAAAAACTGACGTCGCTGGGCGTCATCAGATCGAGAATCACGCTTGGCGCAATCTCCCGCAAACGCCGTAGCAGCGGAGGAATCAGCGTCGATTCGGCGTAGTCACTGACCATGATGCGGAACACCCGGCCACTGGCGGCGGCGTCGAAATCGCTGCGTGGCCGCACCGCTCGTTCGATGTCCTGCAGCACGGTGCGCAGCGTCGGCTCCAACTGACGCGCCCGCTCGGTCGGCGTCATGCCTTCGCTGGTGCGAATCAACAGCGGATCGTCAAACAACACCCGCAGGCGGCGCAGGCCGTTGCTCATCGCCGGCTGGCTGATGCCCAGTTGATCGGCGGCCTTGGTGACACTGCGTTCGCGCAGCAGTACATCCAGATAGACCAGCAAATTCATGTCGATGCGATTCAGTTGCATGGCGATGTCCGTCGAAAAGGTCGCTTTATCCTAACCAAGCCAAACTCCATTCACCACAGGAATAGTGAAAATAACGATTATAAATTAGCCAAATTTTTCATCGAACCCTAAGGTGAATTTATCGCCGCCGACTGATCAAAAAATAATCAGAACGATTCCGGCAGCGACGGAACCCAAAACAACAAGCCGAATGGCAGCACAACCAAGAGGACTTCCGATGACTACCTCAACAACCGGAAACTACGATCGCCAGCAGGAAATCGATACCATCGCCCGCGACTGGGAAACCAACCCACGCTGGAACGGTATTCGTCGCAACTACAGCGCCGAAGACGTAGTGCGGCTGCGCGGCTCACTGAAACGCGACAACACCATCGCCACCCGCGGTGCGGAAAAACTCTGGCAACTGGTCAACGAAGGCGGCCGGCCGACATTCCGCCCGGACAAAGACTTCGTCAACGCCATGGGCGCTTTAACCGGCGGCCAGGCGGTGCAGCAGGTCAAAGCCGGCGTGCAGGCGATTTACTTATCGGGCTGGCAGGTGGCGGCCGACGCCAACTCCAGTGAAACCATGTACCCGGACCAATCGCTCTACGCCGTCGATTCGGTACCGACGGTGGTGCGCCGAATCAACAATGCCTTCGAACGCGCCGACCAGATTCAGTGGCAGGCGGGCAAACAACCGGGCGATGCCGACTTTGTCGACTATTTCGCACCCATCGTCGCCGACGCCGAAGCCGGTTTTGGCGGCGTGCTGAACGCCTATGAGCTGATGAAAAACATGATCCGCGCCGGCGCTTCCGGTGTGCATTTTGAAGATCAGCTGGCAGCGGTGAAAAAATGCGGCCATATGGGCGGCAAGGTTCTGGTGCCGACTCAGGAAGCGGTGCAGAAACTGACGGCTGCTCGTCTGGCGGCCGATGTTGAAGGCGTCCCTTCGATCATTCTGGCGCGCACCGATGCCAATGCAGCCGATCTTTTGACCTCAGATTGCGATCCTTACGACGCCCAGTTCCTGACCGGCGAGCGCACCAACGAAGGTTTCTACCGGGTACGCAACGGCATCGACCAGGCGATTTCCCGTGGCCTCGCCTACGCGCCCTACGCCGATATGCTGTGGTGCGAAACCGCAACGCCAAACCTGGACGAAGCCAAGAAATTCGCCGAAGCCGTGCGTAAGGAATTCCCCGATCAGCTGCTGGCGTATAACTGTTCGCCGTCGTTCAACTGGAAGAAGAATCTGGACGACGCCACCATCGCCAAGTTCCAGACCGAGCTGTCGGCCATGGGTTACAAGTTCCAGTTCATAACGCTGGCGGGCATTCACAACATGTGGCACGGCATGTTCAATCTGGCCTACAACTACGCCCGCAAAGACATGTCGGCCTACGTCGAACTGCAGGAGCAGGAGTTCCGCGATGCTGACAAGGGCTACACCTTTGTGGCGCATCAGAAGGAAGTGGGCACCGGCTACTTCGATGATATGACCACCGTTATTCAGGGTGGCAGTTCTTCGGTGACCGCCCTGACCGGCTCGACCGAAGAAGAACAGTTCGCCTGATGTCATTGGGCCTGTGACGGGCAGGCCCGTTCCCCCCTTGGCGCCGCTTGCGGCGCCTTTTTCGTTGACAGACCCAGCGCCATCCTTAGTATTAATCGCATGAACATCTGGATGCACACGCCACGATTTACTGACCTCCGAGCCTTGCAAAAGGGCGCGGCGGTCTGACTTTTCCTGTCTGAAAAGCCATCTCCGAGCCCCGGTTCGGAGGATTCCAAAATACCCATCCCCTGGGAAAAACAACCTGGAATGAATTGACCAAGGCACTGCTGTTTTGGTCTTGGCTTTTTGGAGACATCATGAACACCCTTCTCACTGCCCAACAGCTTGTAGCCGCGCTGTCGCTGCGCGATCTCAGTAATCCCGACCAAGGCCCGCACGGCATACAATTATTGCTCGACGCTATCGCCGCGCATCTCACCGAAACCTACCAGGCGCCCTTGCAGCGGCTGCCGGTTTCGCCCCTGGTCGCCGTCAAACAGAACTACGATGCCTTGGGCTATCCGCCCGATGGTCCGGCGCGGGAAAGCCGCTACAGTCGTTATCTGTCGGCCGACTGGATGCTGCGCACCCAAACGTCGTCCCTGGTACCGACCTGGCTAAAATCCTGGCCCGACAAAACTCCGCGTCGCTTGATGCTGCTGACCCACGGTCTGGTGTATCGGCGTGACAGCATCGATCGACTGCACTGCGCCGAGCCGCACCAGGCCGATATCTGGGTATTGCTGCCACGCACCGAAACCCTTGATATCCGCGCAGCAGTTAGCGATTTGCTACGCCTGGTGTTACCACAACAAGCACTTAGCCTGAGCGACTCGCCGCATCCCTACACCTGCGATGGCATTCAGGTGGATGCGTTATCGGACAAGGGTGAACTGGTGGAAATCGGCGAAGCCGGCATCATCGACCCGGATTTATTAGCGCGCTGCGGTTGGAACCCGGACGAAGTCACTGGTATTGCCATCGGTCTGGGCTTGGATCGCCTGTTGATGCTGCGCAAAGGTTTGCCGGACATCCGCCTGCTGCGCAATGGCGACCCCAGAGTGGCGCAGCAGATGCTGACGCTCGATCCCTGGAAGCCGGTGTCCTGGCAACCGGCAATTGAGCGTGATCTGTCCATCGCCACCGATGAGCTCATGGATGCTGAAACGCTGGGCGACCAAATCCGCCAGGCACTGCCGGAGCAGGTGGATTGGCTGGAAGCGGTCAGGGTGCTCAATGAGACGCCAGCAGCGCAGCTACCGGCGCAGGCGATCGAACGGTTGGGGCTAACGGCGGGTCAGAAAAATGTGCTGGTGCGCCTGACCATTCGTCACCCAACCCGCAGCGTCACTCAGGCCGAAGCCAATGCACTGCGCAATCGGGTGTATCAGGCGATTCACCAGGGCGAGGTAATGGCCTGGGCGGAAGACTGAGCCCGGCGCCTTTGCCTTTAGAGATGGGAGGTGAGTGGTTACTCACTCACCTTCATAAAGTCGCGCGCCCACTGGCGGTTTTCTTCCAAGGTGGAGTAACGCACCGACAATTCCGAAGCGTCCAGAGTGCCTTCGGCAATGCCACGTTGTTCGCGCAGGCAGTCGTAGGTGGCTTTGATGGCCGCGAAATAGGCCGCGTGGCCGTTGACGACGACGCGCACACCGTTACGCGCCAGACGTTCTCGGTCACGCAGTTCCGGGTTGTCGTAGGCGACCAGCATCAGCGGAATCGATACATGCTGAGCAATCTCTTCCAGATGCTCGAAATCTTTAATGCCAACCATGCAGATGCCATCGGCTCCGGCTTCCTGGTACGCCTTAACCCGTTCGATAGTCGCTTCAACGCTCAACTGGCCGGCGTTGGTGCGGGCAAAGATGCACATTGCCGGGTCGATGCGCGCATCCAGAGCGGCTTCGATTTTGCCAACGCCTTCATCCAGCGGGATCAGGTCCGTGGATTTGCGTCCGTATTTCGCCGGCAGCAAGGTGTCTTCAATGGTCAGTGCCGCCACGCCGGCGCGTTCCAGTTCGGTAATGGTGCGCATCACGTTCAAGGCATTACCGTAGCCGTGGTCGGCGTCAGCGATGATCGGCAGACGCGCGACGCGGCCGATGCGCGTGGCCTGCTCGACAAACTCACTGAGTGTGATCAACGCAAAGTCCGGTGCGGCCAGCACCTGCAGGGAAGCCACCGAGCCACCAAGAATGCCGATTTCAAAACCCAGATCCGCCGCAATACGGGCCGACATAGGATCAAAGGTGGACGCGGTATAAAAGCACTGATCGCTGTTTAACAAAGCGCGGAAGTCGTTGCGCAGATCGTGCTGGGAAGGGGTGGCCATACGGAACTCCTGAAACGGCAAATGCATCGAAAGGAAAAGAAACGCGCATTATAGGCGCAAGGTAGCGAATCCGTCAGTCGTGAACACAGCGTTTTTACTGACACTGGGCAATAACTGCCGTGCCTGAGCGTTAAGGAGTCTCGGATACGCTCGGTTTCCTTGCATCAGCGGTCTTGCAGCGAAACGCCGGGGGGCTACAATGGCGCTCCTTTTTTGACCACCGCAGCCGAGGCCGCCATGTCCGTCCAAAACCACGATCCCCGCGAAGGCCAGCCGATTGCAGGCAAACCAGGCGGCGCGCACGGCAAAGTCGGTTTTGTCAGCCTGGGCTGCCCGAAGAACACCGTCGATTCTGAACGCATCCTCACTCAGTTGCGCGCCGAAGGTTACGACATCGTGCCGTCGTACCACGACGCCGATGTAGTCATCGTCAACACCTGCGGCTTTATCGACTCGGCGGTGCAGGAATCGCTCGACACCATCGGCGAAGCGCTGGCTGAAAACGGCAAGGTACTGGTCACTGGCTGTTTGGGCGCTAAAGAAGACGACATTCGCGAAGTGCACCCGAACGTGTTGTCGGTCACCGGACCACACGCTTACGAGCAGGTGGTCAGCCAGGTACACGACGTAGTGCCGCCGAAGCACGATCCGTTTATTTCGCTGGTGCCGGATACCGGCGTTAAGCTCACGCCCAAACATTACGCTTATTTGAAAATTTCCGAGGGCTGCAACCACAGCTGCAGCTTCTGCATCATTCCGTCGTTTCGCGGCAAGCTAGTCAGCCGCCCAGTCGGGCAAGTGCTGAGCGAAGCCGAACGTCTGGTGAAAAACGGCACCAAAGAACTGCTGGTCATCTCGCAAGACACCAGCGCTTACGGCGTCGATCTGAAATACCGCACCGATTTCTGGAACGGCAAGCCGGTGAAAACGCGGATGAAAGAACTGTGTCAGGAACTCGGCCAGCTCGACGCCTGGGTACGGATGCACTACGTCTACCCCTACCCGCATGTTGACGACATCATCCCGTTGATGGCCGAAAACCGCATCCTGCCGTATCTGGACATTCCCTTTCAGCACGCCAGTCCGACGGTACTGAAAGCCATGAAACGCCCGGCGCATTCGGAAAAAGTACTGGAACGCATTCATCAATGGCGCGAGATCTGCCCGGACATTACGCTGCGCTCCACCTTTATTGTCGGCTTCCCGGGCGAAACCGAAGCCGACTTCCAGATGCTGCTCGACTTTATGGAAGAAGCCCAGCTCGACCGCGTCGGCGCCTTCCAATATTCCAACGTCGATGGTGCCGCCTCCCAAGAATTACCGGACCAGATCGACGAAGCCGTTAAACAAGAACGCTTTGATCGTTTTATGGAAGTTCAGCAACGCATCAGCGCCGCCAAGTTGCAGGCCAAGGTGGGTAAACAGCTCGAGGTGATCATCGATGAAGTGGTTGCCGAAGGCGCGGTGGGTCGCACCAAAGCCGACGCCCCGGACATCGACGGCCAGGTATTTCTCGATGGCCAGACCCAGTTAAAACCGGGCGATATTCTGACGGTCGAAGTTGAAGAAGCCGACGAATACGACCTTTGGGCGCATCCGGTGAGTTGATATTTTTCTGTCGTTTCTTTGCTTAAAAAACCCGGCTGAGTGCCGGGTTTTTTATTGGAGTAATGGTTATTGCTTGGGGAAGGTGAATTGGGTTTTTAGGCCCTTGCGCCAATGCAGGCCATCGGTGGAGCTCCAGACATCGTTGAAGACAACTCCATCACTTCCATCATTAGCGCCACCAATTACCATCATGCGGTCGTTATAGACCACCATTTGATGCGCTATACGCGCACCAAAGGCCGCCGTGTCAGTGACTTTCTGCCATCCTTTGCTCTCATTGAGCTTCCAAACATCGGATAAAGACGAACCATCGTTTCGCACGCCTCCAATCAACCAAAGCTCATCGTTATAGACAACGACCCGTTGATAAGTTCGGCCTACAACAGGTGTGTGGTCGATGCACTGATTCACAGCAGGTGTCTGGTTGGGGCTGCAAGACCATTTTTTCCAAGCGCCGCTCGCATCCATTGACCGCAGATCGTTCCCCAAAACCCATAGCTGATTGTTAAAAACAACCGCTGATTTATGAGAGTCGAAAACTATAGAACCATGGTCAGTTCTCTTGCGCCAAATACCTTGGGGCTCAAGCGCCCAAACTTCATTAGCAGAAGGTAAAACCCCGTCAGGACCCAAACCGCCAATCAACCAGAGCTTGTTATTAAAATTGACCAAGTAATGGCCTTCTCGTCCCGAAAATGCCGCCTGAGTGATTACCGTTTGATCAGTCCATTTCTTACCATCGGTTGAAGACCAGACATCAGCAAAAAAAGTCGTTTTACCGTCCTGGAGGGTCGAACCACCCACCAGCCAAAGCTGGTTATCAAAGACCGCAACTTGATGATGATTACGAGCGGGAAAGGCTGCGTTTGCCTGCTCCAAAGTCCAGTTAAGACCATCGGCTGATGACCAGATGTCATTGTGTGGCACAAATGAATCCCCACCTATCAACCACAGTCGCTCCCCCCGGCCGCTGCCATCGTCAAACCGCACAACCTGATGAAGTGAGCGAGCTGAGAATTCAGGTTCAATATTAGATGCTTGGATCCATATTTTGCCATCGGTTGATGACCAGATATCGTTTCCGTAACCTGCCTCGCCAAATCCACCAATCAACCAAAGCCGATCTTCCTGAGTCACGACCTGATGAAAGAATCGCGCCGGGAAAGCCGCTTGCTGCGTTTCCAATGTCCAGTCTTCACCATTTACGGACGACCAAATGTCTTTGGTATAATTCCCGGTTTGGACGTTCTGTCCAGCAATCAACCAGAGCTTATTGTTAAAAGCGACAACCTGATGGCCGAGGTAGCCCTGCAAGCTGGCATTGACGCTATGAGGCCTCCAGTTGAGGCCATCGCTGGATGACCAGATTTCTTTCTTTTCGGCCTCGGTGCCCGCCAACTGACCGACCAACCACAGTTGCCTGACCGCCGCGCCCGGTGGATCAAAGACCACTAAATGAAAATCTGACTTGGTGGGCAAGTTCAGACCGCTTGCCACACTGTCCCAGTTCAGGCCATCACTCGATACCTGCACCGTGCCGTTGTTATCGACCAGCCAGAGTTGTTCGCCTTTGTCCGCTACCGTGCCATCGTCATCAGGCGAATCAAACACCACCATTTGCGATGCCCATTGAGCTGAAAAGCTCACGTCCGTCTGCGGGTGTTGCTCCCAGATAACGCCATCGTCCGACGACCAAACTTCGTCGTAAGGCGCCGGGCCATCGTCATAGCTGTCGCCGCCAAACAGCCAAAGCCGGTTTTTAAACACCAGCAGATGGTGATTAGCCCGAGCGGCAAAAGCGGGCCCGCCACTTTTGGCTTGCGGCTGATGCTCTACCCAATAAGCCCCGTCGGATGAGGACCATACATCATCAGTTACTCCATTAGGACGCAGCCCGCCGACCACCCACAGCCGGTTGTTAAAATAGGCCGCAGGATATCTATATCTTGGCGAAAAACGATCAACATCCAGCACGGCTTCCGCGACTTGCTCGCCCTGCCTTAACTGAAAGACGCCCGGCGCTTTTTCGGTCAAGTTCGGTACGCGGCTGAGCAGGGGCGTTCCATTGCCCATCGTCAGGCTCGATACCGCGTCGTCACAGCGGGCGGGGAATTCAAAACCACAGTCAGGGTCGCTGGAACCATAAAGTTCAGTCCCGGCCATGCCGTCGGACAGGGTTAATTCACTGTTCTGTTCGCCGACCCAGGCACCCAAGGTCGCTGTCCGGTTCACTACATCCACCCGATAGCTATTCTGGGTGAATAAGAGACTAGCAGTGATGGTGGCGCTGCCGGCGGCTTTTGCCGACACCGTGCCCTGGCTATCTACCGTGGCCACCTCGGGGTTGCTGCTGCGATAATTTATGGAATCGGATCGGGAATTGACTGGGTTGACGTATTGGTCGCCGGTCACCAGCTTGGCAGTGCCGGTTCGGCTAAAGTTGAGATTATTGGAATCTGACCCACTGCAAGCGGCCAGAAAATATACAGAGACGATGCAAATGGGCAGCCAGACCAGCCGCCGCATTTTTCGAGATGGGGTAGGTCCCCAAAAGGGAATAGACGAACTCATGACCGGGCTCCTCACTCGGCTTGAATAGGAGCCGACATTGTCTCAGAGCATCGTGTTAATAATCGTTTTAACAAACGTTGTATTTGAAATGAGTTTCGGTAAATCGTTTAAAAAAACGAAAATAATTCGCCTCCATCCGTTGGAAGTTTATTAGCTAATAAAAAAACCCGGCTGAGTGTCGGGTCTTTTTATTGGAGTAAAGGTTATTGCTTGGGGAAGGTGAATTGGGTTTTGAAGCCCCGTCGCCAGTCTTTGCCATCAGGGTCTGAGGTGCGCCAGACGTCGTTGAAGCTAATGTTAGCATCAGCAACATCATCATCATCGAAACCATCAATAAGCATCAGGCGATCTTTAAAAACGATGACTTGATGACTGTCGCGGGCGCCAAAGACAGTGGTATCAACCACTTGCGTCCAGCCTTTGTCCTCATTGAACTTCCAAATATCGGCGAGTGAAAACCGACTGTCATAACCGCCGATCAACCAAAGCTCGTTTTTATAGACCACTGCCTGGTGATGACCATAACGGGCCGAAAAGGCAGGTCCATTCGATTCGGGTGCCCATTTTTCCCCGTCGGGCGATGACCAGGCATTATTTGTCTTAGTGCCATCCACTTCCACACTGCCGACAACCCTAAACTGGTTTTTAAAGTGAACGGCATGATGATCCTTGGTGCTGCTAAAGCGATCTACGCTCAGTGCCGCTTCGGCGGTCCGCTTACCCTGTCTCAGTTGAAATACACCGAAACGGTTGCTGAGCATGCCGGGCACGCCGCTGGTCAATGGCCCACCATTGCCGATGGTTAAACTGGATACCGCGTTTTCACACAGATTGGGCATTTCGAAGTCGCAATCCACTGCGCTCGATCCAAAGAGTTCGCTACCGGCCATGCCTTCGGAGAGCGACAACTCACTGCCGTTCTCACCAACCCAGGCGGTTAACGTCGCGACCCGATTGACCACGTCAACTTGATAATCAGCGCGTCTCGAACCGGCGCGGGCGGTGATGGTGGCGGTTCCTGCCATTTTGGCCAGGGCCGTGCCTTGGCTATCCACCATCACGACACCCGGGTTGCTGCTTTGATAGGTCAATCCCACGAAACTGTCATTGGCCGGGTTAGTGTATCGGTCGCCCACGACCAGCCTGGCCGTACCGCTGTGCGCAAAGCTGAGTACTTTGGGGCCATCGACAGTATTATCGTTGCAAGCGGCCAACAACAGCCCGGCTAACATGATCAGCAGCCGGCTCAGGAAAGGGTGTATGGTTGGAAACGGGAAAACTGA
The DNA here is from genome assembly GCF_056159245.1 of Saccharospirillum sp. ABV4_185. Lineage (NCBI taxonomy): Bacteria > Pseudomonadati > Pseudomonadota > Gammaproteobacteria > Oceanospirillales > Saccharospirillaceae > Saccharospirillum > Saccharospirillum sp. ABV4_185. The sequence goes on along the minus strand of NZ_JBSWUW010000002.1, from coordinate 17,261 downwards.
CGAGCGCATAGTGAGGCTCCTCACTCGGATTGAATAAAAGCCGCTATCGTCTCAGGACATCATTTGAAAATTCGTTTTAAAAAGGTTTTATTTTAAATAAATATCGATGAATCGATTGAGAACCACAGATTTTTTTCGGACTGACAATGAATACCACCTTTCAGCATATCCAGTTCATACAACAAGTTAACGCCCCAGGCGTGGTGGTTATAAATAAACCCAGCCACGCCTGAAGCCGGATACTTACAGATCGATACTGAAAAATCGATTGCAGCCACTGCGCATTTTCAACGCACTGAAATTCAGACCCACACCAAGCGAGCGTGTCGGTACTGAATAGTAGGCCAGATAATCCATTGGCCCGTTATGAAACGACAGACTGATGGGTAACGGCATGGTCAACAAACACACCTTGGTGGTTGCACTGAGGTCGAACGAGTCGCCTTCGAAACCAATTTTACCCACTCGATAGAGACCATCGAGCGCAATCGAGCCTGAATGATTGACCCAACTGACCTCCGCAGTCGCCAGATCAAAATCAGCAAAGCTGCGCGGTTTTTCTTCCCAACTGTTGCCGCCTTCTTCACTGTCCGGTAAATAATATTTGCCGCCCAACGCCAGCTTGAATACGCCAAAATTGTTGTCTTTACTCGGATTCACATTGAGGTTATGGCTGTATTTAAAGGATAGATAATCCGCGCCCTGGCTCAATGAATCAAAGGCGTGATGGTTGCCTTCATCCAACTGTTGATTCAACTCTTCGGCGCTAATGACCGGAGCATCGTTACCTTCTTGTTGCTCCAGCACCTGACCATCGGAACGATGCTCCAGCCCCAGCAATAGATGATTGCGATACAGCCGGTTTTTACCGGACTGACGATCAAATTCCACAAAGAGACCAGGATTGGAAATCCGGTTGATCACCGGACCGGAAGGACGACTGGCCATATAAAAATCAAACTGACCGGTGTAGGCAATAAAGATACGGTCCGGCCACCAATCTTTTTCGATACCCGAATTGGATTCTTTAGTCAGACATTCGAAATAATCACGGCCTGCAAAACCAAAGTCCTTACCGCCGCAACCAAATTCGCGCAACACAAAGCGAAACGAATAATCCACGCGCAAGGCGGCTTCGTCTTTTATCGTCAGGTCATCGCGAAATTTAGCTTCAGCAAAATGCAGCCGGGCGGAATTGACTCGAAAGTCGGCCAGCCGAGACGCCGGCAATGGATCGCACCGACTCCATACTTTGCAGGGAGAGTCTGAGTTGGCGGCCAAAGCATTCCAAGCGTCTTCGTAGCAGTCAGCACTCAACTTGGTTGAGCTTTGCTGCATTTGTTTGAGCAACTCGGTGTCAGCATCGGTGATCAAGATGTTCAATTCTTTGCTTTGATCACTCAATGTTTCTGTCGCCGATGTTTCAGATGCCGATAACTCAGCGGCCGACGGTTGGTTCGGTTGAGTCAGGTCGATGCACTTTAAGCTGGATACAACAGTGCTCTTGGCGTTGTCAGTTTCTTCGGCGTGAAGCGGCGTGGCAACGCCTAAACACAGTAATAACCACAACAGGATGTGATACAGCTTCATTGAATATTCCCTTTTCAATGCGTGAATGTTTTTAATAGGAGTGTTGATCTGCATGGCGCAGACCGATCGCCAACATACAAATAAACGGGCGAAAAAGACAGACCGACGATCCACGCCGATGTGCCTTTGAAGGTTGGTCTCAATAACAACAAAAAAGCCGCTCAATGAGCGGCTTTCTTTTGTGCTGAGCCCCCGACTAATCGAGGGTCATCGACTGTTTAATTAAACAGCAACGATGTTTTCAGCTTGAGGACCTTTCTGGCCCTGAGTGATGGTGAACTCAACTTTTTGGCCTTCAGCCAGGGTTTTGAAGCCTGAGCCTTGGATGGCGCTGAAGTGAGCGAAAACGTCTGGGCCGTTTTCTTGCTCGATGAAGCCGAAGCCTTTAGTTTCGTTGAACCATTTAACGGTGCCGGTAACGGTAGCCATTGTTAGTCTTCCTGTCGTATCAGAATTCATAAATGTCTGCGAGCAGACGGTTGTGCTTTAAGCGGTGCGATCACTCATGAAATCAAGACGAGGTACTAACTACTGGTAAGGACATCGAAATGGTTTGCATTTTACAAGGTCGTACTTTCAAGCGAGGATGACTATAGGACCCCTGAATGTCCTGGTCAACGCTTATTTGTAAATTAACGCCCTTCTTTTGCTTCCCTTACACCACCTGACCGGCGCACCAGCCGCTGGCCCAGGCCCACTGGAAGTTGTAGCCGCCCAGCCAACCGGTCACATCCAACACCTCGCCGATAAAATACAGACCCGAACATTGTTTGGTTTCGAAGGTTTTTGACGACACGGCTTCGGTACTGACACCACCTAAGGTGACTTCGGCGGTGCGGTAGCCTTCAGTGCCTGCCGGTACTTTTTGCCACCGGGTAAAGGCTTCGATCAGGGCGTCTAGGGAAGCGCGATCCAGATCCATCACGCGTCGGTCCGCCAATTTGGCCAGGCGTTTATCGGCCGCCAGCCAACTTTGCACAAAGCGTGCTGGCAGCAATCGACCGAGCAGCGTCTTTAGCTCCGCCTTGGCGCCTTCATCGCGCCATTGCTGTAACTGTTCGGCGAGATCAACCGCAGGTAAAAAATCGATGCTGATGGTTTCGCCTTCACGCCAGTAGCTGGAAATCTGCAGGATGGCCGGGCCACTCAAGCCGCGATGGGTAAAGAGCAGTGCATCGCTAAAGCTCTGTGAACCGCAATGTACGGTAACCGGTACCGACACCCCGGCCAGTTCGCGCGCCACCGTCAACCAGTGATCGCTGAGCGTAAAGGGCACCAGTGCCGCCCGGCGCTGCGTGACTGGTAAACCGAATTGCTGGGCGATGTCGTAGCCATAACCGGTAGCACCCAGAGTCGGAATCGACAGACCGCCGGTGGCAATCACCAGAGACTGACAGTTCACGGCTCCAGCACTGGTGGCTAGTTGAAAACGATCAGGGCCGCTATCCGCTAAGGTTTCAATGGCTTCAACGCTGCATTGAGTACGAATGTCGACACCGGCCTGTTCGCACTCGGCAATTAAAATGTCGAGCAGGTCTTTGGCTTTGTCATCGCAGAAAAACTGCCCTGGGGTTTTTTCGTGATAGGCCAGTCCATAACGGTCGACCAGCGCCAGAAAATCCCAAGGGGTGTAACGACTCAGGGCCGACTTACAGAAGTGCGGATTGGCCGATAAAAAATGCGCCGGGCTGGTATCGAGGTTGGTGAAATTACAGCGACCGCCACCGGACATCAGAATTTTCTTGCCCACTTTTTTGGCGTGTTCGATCACCCGCACCGAGCGACCACGAGCACCGGCGGTGGCGGCGCACATCAAACCAGCGGCGCCGCCGCCAATGATGACTGTGTCGACTTGCTGCATACCCAACCCCCTTCAAGAACGGCGCGCATCATAGCCGATTTGGCTGTTAATGTACGCTGCATCCCAGCGTCCCCAGGCGTTGTTTGCCCGCTGAGCGCGTGCTTGAATGTCGACCCTTTGTGACGGAGATTGATGATGCTAACTCCCGCTGGGACAGGCCGTTGGCAAAGCTCGTTAACGGCATTGGCGCCCTGGCTGTTTCTGCTGCTGTGGTCTGCTGGTTTCCCCATTGCCAAGGTTGCCTTGGCCGATGCGTCTCCTCTGGTGGTGCTGTCGCTGCGTTATGCCTTCAGTCTGCTGATTCTGTTTGTGTTGTGGATCGTCATTCGTCCGCCCTTGCCCACCAGCGCGGCGGCCTGGCGCCATCTGGCGGTGGTCGGTTTTCTGGTGCAGGTACTCTACTTCGGTTTGATCTATGTCTCGATGAGCCTGGGCATGTCGGCCGGGGTTTCGGCGTTAATTGTGTCATTGCAGCCGCTGGTGATTGGTTTGGCATCACCCTGGTTTCTCGGGGAGAGCGTCAGTCGGCGTCAGTGGCTGGGTTTATTGCTGGGTTTTGGCGGCACGATTCTGGTTGTATCGGCGCAGACCGGCACGACGTCTTTATCCTGGCTGGAACTGGTGCTGGCGATCGGCTCGTTGCTCGGTATTTCCGGCGGCATGTTGTATGAACGCCGCTTTGGCACGCCGCAGCATATTGTTACCGCCAACCTGGTGCAGTACAGCGTTGGATTGGTGGTCTGCGCGCCGCTGCTGCTGTTTGAAAACAGTCATTTAACGGTGACCGCCTCATTCAGTTGGGCGCTGGCTTATCTGGTGATCGGTAATTCGCTGATTGCGGTAACCCTGCTACTGGCGCTGAGCCGGGTTGGGCGTTCTGCCAAGGTGGCATCGCTGTTCTTTCTGGTGCCACCGGGCGCGGCTTTGTTGTCGTTCCTGATTCTGGGTGAACGCATCGCCTTGCTGGCTTGGCCTGGCATGTTGGTGGCTGTGGCCGGTGTCGCTCTGGCCAGCCGTAAAGGCTAGGGTTCGACCCTGCCGCGCAATGCCTTGGTGCGGCCGTCTTTGGTCTTGCGATCCATGCGTTTGTTCTGTGATGAGCGCGACGGCTTGGTCGGCTTGCGTTTTTTCACGCTATAGCCGGCCTCCTGAATCAACGCCTGCAAACGCGCCAACGCATCGGCGCGGTTCTGTTCCTGAGTGCGATATTGCTGCGCCTTGATCACCACCACACCCTCTTTGGTGATGCGCTGATCGTTACGTCGTAACAGCCGCTCTTTATAGAACGGCGGCAGGCTGGAGCGCTGAATATCGAAACGCAGATGAATGGCAGACGACACCTTATTGACGTTCTGCCCACCGGCGCCTTGCGACCGTATCGCCTGCAATTCGATTTCCCAGTCGCCCAGGGTAACGCTGTTGGATATCTGTAACATGCTGCTGTCGGCCAGTGGCCGGGTAAGATTTCGGCGCTATCTAAGCATTGGAGACCGGGCAGGTAAAGGCTGGCCGCCAGCCTATTGCATTGGCCTTAAACGAGAATAATTGTCATTTATAGAAACCCTGGTTATTCTCCTTTCACCTCAGTCACCATTTCATCCGCCTGATGTCTACCGGCCACCAACCCATCGATCGCATTGAATCGGTTCTCGATTACATCCACAACCATCTGGAAATGCCCCTGTCTGTGGAAGTATTAGCGCACCGTTTTAATTGGTCACGTTGGCAATTACAGCGCGTTTTCTTCGCTCAGACCGGTCAATCGGTCGCTCACTACGTGAGGACCTTGCGGTTAAGCCGGGCTGCTGAAGCACTGATCACAACCAAGCATCGCCAACTGGATATTGCTCTGGCCTGCGGTTTTGAATCGGAAATCAGTTTCTGCCGGGCATTTAAGCAGCAGTTTGGCTGTACCGCTGGCGACTACCGGCGCCGTGGTCAACGCAATGGTCTGAAAACGCCCATTCGACGCGGCGCCGGCCCCTTGCCTCCGGAAGAACTCAATCCCCGCTTATTGCAGATTCGTGTCGAGACGCGAGCGGCTTTCGACATTGTTGGTGTAAGCGGCCAAATCAGTGGCTTGTTTTCACCCAAACCAAACTTTGCGACCGAAGTGCCACTGCTATGGCGCAACTTTTTAGCCGCCGCGCGGCTGGAACCCAGTCACTCACGACTGGGGGTTCTTGAGGTCAGCCGTTCACCCGACAACGGTCAAAGTTTCCCCTACTGGGCCGCCGTCGAAGCTGACGACCAACTCAACCTTGAAGGCTTGCAACGCTTGCGAGTGCCCGCTCAGCAATACGCCGTGGTGCCCTTCCAGGGCCCCATTGAGGCATTGGAGAAAACACTCAGCTGGTTTATCCGTTATTGGCTACCCGGCTCCGGTTACCAGGGTCGTTACGGTTACGACCTGGAGGTTTATCACGCCGGTTTTAACTTCGATAACAACCTGGTTGTAATGGAGTACTGGGTGCCCATTCAACCTGAATTCAACTGGTCCAGCCCCGTCTCGCTCAGCCTTTAATCCCTCAAATGCACCATTTTGTTAAGTCGCCTGCCCGGGCAAAAAATAGAATACGAATCGTTCTTATTTGATTTTGCAAACAGGACAGCAACCGGCTAATCGATGACCTGCCGACACCCCGCCGCCCGAACCACATTCGACATGCCCGATCTGTTGCGGGCGATTGAACGGCTACCCAAGAGGATCACCATGACTGCTAAATACTGGCTCGGCTATCCGGTCGGCGCCCTGGCGCTGGCAAGCGCCATTAGCCTGCCTTCACAAGCGGAAGAAACTACCACCGAAGACGACACGCTCAACACCGTCACCATCTTCGGTGAAAGCTACCGCAGCACCGGCACCAAATCGGAACTGCAACCGATGGAAGCACCCATGAGTTTTGAGCGGGTGGATGCGGAAGATCTGGAACAGCAGCAAGTGAATAGCGTCGACGATTCGTTGCGCTATACCTCAGGCACCTCACCCGAAAACCGTGGCGGCGCTATCACCATTTTTGATCAATACACCCTGCGTGGGTTCAGCACTTACAACAATTACTACAATGGCTTGCCGTTGCAGTACAACACGACCGGCAACCTGGCACCTCAGGTTGATATGTTTGCGACCGAAGGCATCGAAATTCTCAAAGGCCCGGCTTCGGTTTTATACGGTGCTTCATCACCAGGCGGCATGGTCAATCAGCTGGCCAAACAGCCGCAATTCGAGCGTGAAACTGAAATTCAGTTGACCACTGGCAGTAACCAATTGTTTGAAGCTGGCGTGGATACAACGGGTCATGCGACCGATTCGCTGGACTATCGACTGATCGCCCTGGGCAGGACCCGCGATGGTCAACAGGAAGGCACCGAAGAAGAGCGTTGGGTTATTGCGCCTTCTGCCACCTGGTATATCGGTGACAATACATCGCTGAACCTGAACGCTTATTATCAGGATGATCCCAAGGCCGTTCCCTCTACGCCATTACCCGGTGAAGGCAGCCTTACGCCAGCGTCTTACGGCTTTTTAGAGCCCGATGTTTTTGTTGGCGATATTAATTGGGCCAACGTCGATAAGACCGTCACCTTACTCGGCTACAAGCTCAATCACGATTTCAGTAATCGGCTGACATTTTTGCAGAACTTTCGCTATACCAAGGCGGAACTGGAACAACGAAACAGCTACTTCACGACGCTGACTGATACCGACTTAAATCGCAATTTCTATTTCACCGATGAAGCACAGGACAGTTTTGTTATCGATAATCAACTGTCATACGACTTTAACACCGGCCCGGTAAGCCACGGTTTATTGGCCGGTTTGGAATACCATCAGCTGGCATTAGATTGGGAATACGGTGACACCTACTACACCTCCAATAACACCCTGGATTTAGCCAACATCGACAACGACCAGGTCGACCCGGCCAGCTTCAATTTCGATGGTTATGCTCAAACAATTGACGTTAAAGAACAGCAATTGGGTATCTATTTACAGGATGAATTAACCCTGGAAAACACCACGGTTGTCGCTGGCATTCGCTACGACCAATATGATGCGACCGCCGACATAGAAACCAACAGCATTACCGTTCCCACCAGTAACGGCACCAGCAAAACAGAAGTCGACCAGGATAATTTCAGTCTGCGCCTGGCTGCCATTCATCACTTTGATAACGGCGTTTCTCCTTACGCCAGTTACTCAGAATCTTTCGAACCTTTAGCGGGCAACGACTACCAGGGCAATCCGTTGGAACCGGAAACGGCCAACCAGTATGAGGCCGGTGTTAAATTGGGTCGGGATAGCGATTTCGAGTTCACAGCAGCAGCTTTTTGGATCACCAAGAAAAACGTCGAAAGCACAGACCCTAGTCTGCCCACGGGGGCAAATACTAAGCAGACCGGTGAAGTACAATCCCGCGGTATTGAACTGGGAGCCCGCATCAGGCCCATTGAACGCCTTAACCTAATGGCCAACCTGACTGTTATGGACGCAGAAATTACAGAAAACGAAGGTGTTAATGAAGGCAATACTCCGCACCTGGTCGCAGAACAAACGGCAAATATCTGGGCTAACTTTGCGGTAAGTCAGGCGTTTTCTGTTAGCGGTGGCATTCGCTACGTAGGTGAAATGCAATCAGGCAACGACAACGCTGACCAGGTTCCTTCATACACGCTTGTCGATGCAGCCACACGCTATGACTTCAGCGAACACTACAGTCTCAGTGCTTCTGTCAGTAACGTGCTGAATGAAGACTATCTGAGTTGTGGCTGGAGTGAGTACGGTTCTCCTTATCCCAGCTGCTGGTACGGCTCACCACGCACCATGGAGCTGACCGTTACCGCTCGCTTCTAACTCCAGTCATTTGGGGCTGGCTTTATGTCAGCCCCATGTCACTGCTTTTGTCTATCCCATCACAACGCAACATAAACACACAGTACCCAGCGTTCCCCGGTCTACACTTCAACTTCGAGTCCCAATCAGTCTTCGGGGCTATCTTCATCAGAGATCGCGTGGTAGTTGTAGTCCCCAGGACGAACGCATTGATTGCTGAATGCTCACCGTTCTGGAGCCACTGAATTCACGTTGTATCAGAGGAGCCAAGCATGTTCGACCATCGCACTTGGCAACGTTTTAGACTCGCCTCCAGCCTTTTTGCGTTACTTTGGCTGGCTCTGGGCGCCCTGGCACTGACCACCGCAGAACTGGCCAATACCGCCCGTGCCGCCACTGAGGCCTGGCAAATGCTGGTCCGCCCGAGTGCACTCATTATCGGCGTTGCCGGCATTGCACTGGGTCTGTGGGGCGCACGCCTGGTATTGCTGACCCGCACCGGCGGTTGCCTGCTGATGCTGGCCGGTTTGCTACTGCTGTTAATGCCGGTTCAGATTGCCGCCCTGTTCTTCGTTTTCTCTGCCACCAGCGGACTGACCGCTGCCATCCTGGCGCTGTGCATCAGCCTGGAATGGCCGGGCCTGGCCAGTTGGTTATCAACGCTGGTAACGGTGCGCTGGGGCCACTCCCGACCATCCTGACAGCTGGACACAGGGTTCCAGTCGACGGGTGGTTGATGTGACTTTCCACATCGGCTCGTTGTGCCTTCTTTGCTAAACTACGCCGCCTGACTTTCCGGCGCGTCACTCCCGATGCGCCGCTGCAATCACAGTGGTTCTTCATGAAAACAACGCTCCAGTTCGCCGTCCTGATGGCGGCTACCATGGCGATGGGTCCTTTCGCCATTGACGTCTACCTGCCCGCCTTTCCGGTTATCGCGGCCGACCTCGGTGTCGCTGAATCGCAAGTTGCGCTCACCCTCAGTCTGTTTATTTTCGGCCTGGCCTTTGGTCAGATCATCGGCGGTCCGTTATCGGATCGTTATGGCCGTGCGCCAGTACTGTTAACCGGCCTGGCCATCTACGCCACCACTGCTTTGATGGTCGCTGCCAGCAATAACCTGACCTGGATGATCACCTGGCGCGTCATTATGGCGTTCGGTTCTGGCTGGATCATGGTCAGTGTGCCGGCGCTGGTACGCGACAATGCTCATGGCAAGGAAGCGGCGCGACTGTTTTCGCTGGTGGCGCTGATCATGTTTATCGCTCCGGCGCTGGCACCCACACTCGGTTCTTTGCTGTTATGGGTTGGCGACTGGTCACTGATTTTCTGGTTTATCGCTGCCTACTGTTTGCTGGTTGCCGGCTTGCTGTGGTTCAAACTGCTGCGTCATCTGCCCAAGCGTGAGGTTAAACACGAGCCGGTGGGCAAGTTGCTGACCAACTATGCGCAGGTGCTGATGCACCCTATCGCCTGGCGCCATATCGTCATTCAAGCGCTGGGTTTCAGCGTGCTGATGCTGTTCGTCACTCACGCTTCTTTTATGTATCAAGGCTGGTTTGGTCTGAACAACGCTCAGTTCTCGGCAGCCTTCGCCACCGGTGTTGGTCTGATGGGCGTGATGGGCATCATCAATCGCCGTCTATTGCTGACCTACACCCCGGTACAGTTGCTGAAAATTGCCGTCAGTCTGCAATTGGTCGCGCTGGTATTGATGAATATTTTCCTGGCCTTTAACAGCAGCAGCCTGTGGTCCTTCCTGCCGATGATGGTCATTGTCGGTGGCACCGTTGGCGCCATCGCCCCGAATAACCAGGCGGCTTATCTGGAATATTTCAGTCAGCTCAGCGGCACCGCCAGTGCCTTGATCGGCGCTTTGCAGTTTGTTGTCTCCGGCACCGTGACCACCCTGTCTACCTTGCTGGTCGACGGCTCGATCACCCGCATCACCCTGGCCATGTTGCTGATTTGTGTGCCCACCTGTCTGGCCACCTTGAGCCTGCCGCGCGCGCAGCCTTTACCGGAAGTGCCCGCACGCTAAACGTTTCCTGAAGCCGGCGGGTTTGAAGCCCGCTGCGCTTTTGCCCAGACTGGCAGCATTCCTTGCTCGCTGGAGAAACAATGAGTGCTCTGCCTGTCACCCAACTGATCGCCCCCTCTGATCGTCTCGATCTCGGTATCGGCCAGCCCGATCCGGCGTTTCTGCCCATTGCCTTATTCGAGCAACTGCGCCCCGATCCACTATCGCTTGCCTATGGCGCACCGGCTGGCGACGGTCGCTTTCGCACCGCCCTGGCAACCTGGTTGACAGAGCACTACCCGGTTACTGTCGCCGCCGACAATCTGTTGATTACCAACGGCTCGACCAATGCGCTGGATCGCATCTGCGCCAGCTTTGCCCGACCCGGCGATACCGTTCTGGTCGATGACCCAACCTACTTTATCGCGCGCAGCCTGCTGGCCGATCATGAACTGACCTTAGTGCCCATCCCGCGCGATGACGACGGCCCGGACCCAGAGGCGCTGAGCGCGCTGATAAATCAACACAAGCCGGCTTTTTGTTACTGCATCCCGACGTTTCACAATCCCACTGGCCACACAGTGTCGACTGAACGGCGTCAACAGCTGGTGGCTGTCGCCCGCCAGACCGGTTGCCCGCTGGTGGCGGACGAGGTGTATCAACTGCTGCATTTTGATACGCCACCGCCGCCACCCCTGGCGAGTTTCGATGCCCGGGCGCCGGTCATTTCCATCGGCAGTTTTTCCAAGATACTGGCGCCTGGATTACGCTTGGGCTGGATTCAGACCAACCCAGATTTACTCGACAAATTGACGCAGTCGGCTGTGTTCAACAGTGGCGGCGGCCTTAACCCCTTTACCTCGGCACTGGTGCAACCACTGCTGGAGGATGGTCGCCTGAACACCCATCTGTTGCAGTTGCGTCAACAATTAACCCGCCGCTGCCAGGCTCTGGTCACAGCGCTGCATCAGGAAATGGGCGAGGCGATTCGCTTTACCGCGCCCCAAGGCGGTTATTTTATCTGGGCGAAATTAAACCAGCCGATCAACAGTGAAACACTGCTGCCTGATGCCATTGCCGCCGGCGCTGGCTTTTTGCCCGGCGCTCGTTTTTCAGCCGAAGCCGACAACCATTCGGCGCTGCGACTCTGTTTCGCTTACTACCCTGAAGAGCAACTGGTCGAGGCAGTGCGGCGACTGGCCAGCGTCATTCGCTAACCGCCGCTAAAACCAGGGTGACCAGAGTCGATCCAGCTCTGCGCTGGCCGGCCCGGCACTTTGCTCCGGGTTGGCCGCCAGCTCAGCCAAAGCCGCCAATACTCTATCCAGTTCGGCAGGGGTGTTCATCGGATGGAAACTCAGCCGTACCCAACCGGGACGGGCGTCCATATCACCCTGCTCCAGACGCTCGCTGAAAGCGCGGCTGGCCGCGCGGTCGATACCCAGCAGATGATGACCATAGGTGCCTGCGCAGCTGCAACCGCCGCGCGCTTCAATGCCATAGTCGTGACTGAGCCGGCGTACCGCCTGCGAATAGTGCACACCGTCGATCAATACCGAGAACACCGACAAGCGCTGGCGATGTTGATCGGCCAACAGCTGCACACCCTCAAGCCGATCGAGCCCGGCGAGAAAATAAGCGTTCAACTGCGCTTCGCGTTCGGCCATGGCAGCCACACCGATCTCGGCTTTTAACTGCATCGCCAACCCCGCTTTCAAACCCTGCAAAATACCCGGCGTACCACCGCTTTCGCGGCGTTCGATGTCGCGGATAAAACGATGCTCACCCCAGGGATTGGTCCACACCACGGTGCCGCCACCGGCCATATCCGGAACGCGGTTGGCGTAGAGTGCGCGGTTAAACACCAGCACGCCGCTGGAACCCGGGCCACCGAGAAATTTATGCGGCGAGAAAAACACCGCATCCAGAGGTTCGTCATCGACCGGGTGCATATCGATGTCGACATAGGGCGCGGCGCAAGCGAAATCGACCCAGCAATAACCGCCATGCTGATGCATCAGTCGAGCAATCTGTCGATACGGAGAAGCAATGCCGGTCACGTTGCTGGCGGCTGTCACTGATGCGTAACGCGGACGCGAATCCGGCAGATCCGCCAAATCGTTAGCCAGCCAATCGAGTGATACGCCACCATCGGCATCCGCAGGAATAACCCGCACTTCGGCCAGGCTTTCCAGCCAGAGTGTCTGGTTGGAGTGATGCTCCATATGGGTGACGTAGATCAGCGGACGCCGTTCCTGCGGCAGATTTAATGCTGCGCGATGCCGTTCATGCACCCACAGACCGAGCAGACGGCTGAGCTTGGCCGCAGCACCCGTCATGCCATCGCCACAAAACAGTACGACATCGTCCTCGGCCGCGCCCAAACCGCGACGAATCTGTTCACGCGCCTGCTCCAACGCCGCCGTCATGCTGCGACCACTGAGGCTTGCCTCACTGTGGGTATTGGCCATCCAGGGCGCAGCCACATCAATCAGCCGCTGCTCCAAGGGCCGATACAGCCGACCGCTGGCCGTCCAGTCAGCATAGAGACGGTTATCGGGCAGGTTGATGGTGTTATCGCGCAGTGTCTGCCAACGGTCAGTGCGGGGGTTAAGGGCAAGCGTCATGGCCGGTTCCGTTAATAAGGTGGGTGAACCAGTATCGCTCGCTGCTGGCCAATAAATTTGCCAAATTTTTCAGCCGACCGCTGATAATTAGTGTATATTTTCTACAAATTATAGTTTTTATGGTTTTTTATGCCCGACAGCACCGACTTAGCCATACTGCGTTTGCTGCAACAGGACGCAACGCTTTCAGTTCAAGCCATTGCCGAGCGCATCCACCTCACCACCAGCCCTTGCTGGCGCCGTATTCAGGCACTGGAAGCCGGTGGCTATATTCGCCGCCGGGTGGCGCTGTTGAACCGCCAGCCGCTGGCGCTGGGGGTGGATGTCTTTGTATTTATCCGCACCAACGAACACAACGATGCCTGGCTGGACGACTTCACCGAGACGGTGATCGCCCTGCCAGAAATCGTCGAGGCTTATCGGATGAGTGGTGAAGTGGATTATTTGCTGCGTGTCGTCGTCGGCGATATTTCCGACTACGACCGTTTTTATAAACGCCTGGTCAGTCGTATCAAATTAGCCGACGTCAGCTCCAGTTTTGCCATGGAGCAACTCAAATACACCACCGAGTTGCCCATCTGATTCAATAGCAAGCGCTACTCGGTATGGCCGCGTGTCAACGCCAGAAATCCGCCCAGCGATACCAGTAACACACCCGAACCAAACAAAATGGCAACCGGATAATAAAGATTACCGGCCAAATCCAGCTGGCTGTATTTGATGATCATAATCAGCGCTTCCAACACCAACGCAATACAAACAGTGCCAACAAAACGGGTAATGGTGCGGCGAATATTGATGTAGACATTTTCGCTGCTGTCTTCACTGCTGTATTCCTTGCTGATCCCCGCTCCCAGTTCAAACATCGCCAGAGCAATCACCAGCGTATTAATGGCGCGCACCACGGTGGAAATCATTTCACCGGTATCGAATATATCGGAGACCAGATTAAACAAACTCGACAGCGCCATTATCAACGCCAGCGCAAAAAAGATATTGGAGAATAAGCCCGCCATCAGACGTTTGTATAAACGCATCCCGCTTTCACGGCGCAGTCTGGGTGACGCTGGATAAGAGGTTTCGGTTGTTATATCGGTGACGGACGGTTGGGTGTGTTCAGGTGCAGCGTTTGAGAAATCAGCATCGCTACCTGAGCTCGTTACTTCGGTCATTGCAGTGGGTCCATGTGAATGCGGCTCCGATTCTAGTGAGCCTGTGGCGTGCCGCTATCAAGTTTCTGTAAAGGATTTACCGGCTTTCTCAAAGCGTGAACCTGGACACAGGGCTAGGCAATTCAATAACCGGTGTCGCATCTGTCCCCTCTTTGCCTTGCGTTATTCCCAGTCCTTCTATACTGAAAATCAGCAAAAAAATGCCGGATGGCAATTTCACTGTGGAGGCCTGCCCTGCAGGGACCGATCTATGTTTGAAAACCTCAAGACTCGTACGCGGCTGAATGTTGGTTTTGGTATTTTGACGGCTGGTTTAATTCTGGTTGTTGCACTGAGTACCTTCATCATCTGGCGCTTTAATGATCAGGTCAGTCGCATCTCCAACGAACACGCTCCTGCCCAGGGTTTTCTGCTCAATGCTGACCGCGATTTACAACAGGCGCTGGTGGCCGAACGCAGCCTGCTGGTACTTGAACCTGACAGCGAAGCCTTCGCAGAACAGCGTCAGTCGCACCAGGAAAACATTCAACAGGCGCACGATCGGGTTCTGCGCTACGCCAGTTTGGTTAACAACACCACATCCAACCAATTGGTTGAACAGTATCTTGATCTGGAGACCCAGTGGCAGCAAAGCACAATGACATTGGTCAGTGCTTTGCAATCACCGACATCGCCACTGGTCCGTTCACGCTTGATTGATCGCAGCCTCAGCGAGGTCGACGAACAGTTCAATACCATGCGCAATGTCATTGATGAAATCGGCAACGAATTAACTCTGTTGCTGCAGCGCGAAACGGCTCATGCCGAATCCAGCTATCGGTTGTCGCTGGCCGTGTTACTGGTGATCAGTCTGATCATGGTCATCATTGCGCTCATTTTATCGGTGCGTATCAGCCGCGGAATTCTGTCCGAGCTGGGTGGTGAACCCAAAGCCGCCGCAGAAATTTCCCGGCAGATTGCCAATGGCAATCTGGACATTCCCATCGAGGTAAAAGACGGCGACGACAACAGTATCCTCGCGGCGTTGCAGGTAGTCCGCAGTCGCATCAATAATTTAATCGCTGAAATGAATCGCATGTCGAACGCCCATGCCAAGGGTGAAATCGACGTGGTGATCGATGCCAAACAATTCGGTGGCGCTTATCGCACCATGGCCGAAGGTTTAAACCAGATGGTGCAAGGTCACATCATTGATCAGCGCACCGCGCTCGATTGCATTGAAGCTTTTGGCGCTGGCGAAATGGATGCACCTCTGGCGCCTTTCCCGGGCAAGAAAATCTTTATCAACACCACCATCGAAAAGGTGCGCAGCAATATCAAAGCGCTGATTGATGACACCAATAA
Source organism: Saccharospirillum sp. ABV4_185 (assembly GCF_056159245.1). NCBI lineage: Bacteria > Pseudomonadati > Pseudomonadota > Gammaproteobacteria > Oceanospirillales > Saccharospirillaceae > Saccharospirillum > Saccharospirillum sp. ABV4_185. Next base: position 1,813 of record NZ_JBSWUW010000002.1, on the reverse strand, counting down.
ACTGGTCGAGGCCGCTGTCGAAGGTGAACTGAATGTGCGCGCCGACGAAGCCGTTCATCAAGGTGATTTCCGGCGCATCGTCGCCGGCCTGAACAGCGTCATGAATGCCTTTGCCGAACCCATCGATGAAATCACCATCATGATGCAGGCCCTGGAACAGGGCGACCTGACGCAGACGCTGCAAGGTACTGCTTACCGGGGCCGGCTTAAGGATCTGCAAAACTCAATCAATGCCACCCTGGCGCAGTTAAATGAAACCATTCAGGAAGTCTTGCAGTCCGCCGCCAAACTGGGAACAGCAGCTTCGAGCCTGAATAGCACGTCGCGGCGCTTAAGTCAGTCAACCTTGGACCAGGCAGCGAATGTCGAAGAAACAACGGCGTCCATCGAAGAGATGTCCGGGTCCATCGATAAGAACGCCAAGAATGCGCAAACCACCGAAAGCATTGCTCAGCAATTAACGGTGGAAGCGGAAAAAGGCAGCGCCGCCGTTGATCGAACCATTACCGCGATGAAAAAAATTGCCGAGAAAATCAGCATCATCGACAACATTGCTTACCAGACTAATCTATTAGCCTTAAACGCCACTGTTGAAGCCACCAAAGCGGGCAATCACGGTCGTGGTTTTGCGGTTGTTGCTGCAGAGGTGCGACGCCTGGCCGAGCAAAGCCAGGGTGCTTCACAGGAAATTGGTCAGGCCGCTAAGCACAGTGTTGAATTGTCGGAAACCGCCGGGCAATTATTTGCCGATATCGTACCGACGATTCAGCAAACCTTTGAATTGGTACGTGAGGTGTCGGTGGCTTCCGGCGAGCAATCGAGCGCTACCCGGCAGATTAATTCGGCCATGGAGCAGATGAGTTCCATCACTCAATCCAATGCCGATGCCGCCGAAAATCTGACCAGTTCAGCGGGTGAGTTGAGTGAACAGGCCGAACACCTGCATTCGGTTATGGCGTTCTTCCGCACCCGGCAGGCCTTGCCGTCGCACTAGGAAATGACCAGAGCTGAGCGTCCGTCGTCTGCTGGCCGTGCACTTTTTTGCAATGGCTGAAGGCGATGGGCAAACCTTGCCAATCGTTGTCCCAGATAATAAGCCGTGGCCACATCATCGTGATGCAGGCGACCATTTTCCGATCTCGCTACCACACCTTGCTGGGAACCCAACCGATTTAACCCAGCCGCATTGTATTGACTGGCCATATCCAGATTGACCCAGACCAGACCCAACTGGCTGGCCAGAATATTGAAGTAACCAAGCGTTGCTGACTGATCGCCATTTTCACTGCCACCGACGGTAAAACCTGCGGCCGCCTTACCCGACCACAGTTGATCGGTATAGCGCGGTCCGGAAGTGGCGTCGGCAAAGGCTTTAAACTGCGCGGCCGGCCCACCCATGTAAGTCGGTGACCCAAAAGCGATGGCATCGACCTGATCCAACTGCTCCAACAAGGCTGAATTTTGATAGCGCCCCTCAAAGATATGACGACCTTCAATGGGCAACAAAACGGCTTTGCTATCGGCCAAAGCGTCCACGCCTTCGGCCAACGCCTTTGCTAATTGCTGCAGCGTTTTTCCAGCCGAAAAATAGACGATACCAACGCGAGTCATTGGGTGATCCTCGTGGGAAGTTGTGGGAGACATTCGGGGTTGGAGTACTCGGGTGACGCTTGGATGCTTTAGGAGCAGGGAGACGCTTGGCTGCTGCGCACCCGGGAAACGGGAGATGGGAGACGCTTCAAGATAAGATCAAAACCGTCGCTCCTATCTTGCGTCTCCCGTCCGGGCGGCGCTCCGCTCCCGTTCAGCGTCC